>CAZQVX010000257.1:0-2227 GCA_964596845.1 uncultured Syntrophomonadaceae bacterium
GCCACGGTGGAGCGTTTTTCAGTGATCAACCTCTTCTACGCTGAAATGGCCGATGCAGAGGCGCTGAAACAGAAGGGCGCTGAGGAGAAAGCTGCGGGCATCCTCGATAGGGTCCGCAGTCAACTGGGCCATATGCTCCCGGGGCTGGCCGGTTCATTCAACCCCCAGGGTCTGTCGGGCAGTGTGAATAGCATGCTGGCCTCTCTGTTCCCTGCGGGGACCTACCGTTTCTCCAGCGAGAGCATGGGGCTTTCGGTGGAGGATGTGAGGGAGATGCTGGTGCTGCCCCTAGACGGCATGGCCGATACAGCCTGGAGTGAGTTGGGCGAACTGCTTAACCCCCTTGCCAACCTGCCTGCCGATGTGCTGGAAGACGGCCGCACCGGTGAAGCGCTGGGCGAGATCACCGGGTTTGTCCCCGGGGCAGCCGGCGCCGTGGCGGCCAGGATCTTGGATGATGCTCGCATCCCCGCCTTCGTCATGGCTGTTGCTGATGCCGCGCTGGATGAATACCTGTCTGCCGCGGAAGGTCTGGTCAATGACCCCCGTTTTGAAGCAGCTCTCTCCGATGCTGCAGTCCGCGTGCTCTCCGCACCCGATTTCAGGGGCGCCGTCGCCGACCTGGCGGGCGACCTGCTGAGCGACGCCGATCTCATCGATCTGCTGGAGCATGCTCTCCACCAGGGCCGGATTATCTCCATCGGCTGGCCCTGGCAGGGGATCAACCCCTTCTTCCTCATCGGCGTCAATGACGGGGGGAATGGAAAGGGCGCTTTTGCCACCAACCGCGATAAACGGAACCATGAATTTGCCCTTTATAAGCCCGAGGCCGATTGGAACCCCGCTGTCCAGGCGAGCAACCCCGTTTACATGTGGGTGCGCGGCCCCCAGGTGGGCGGTACGGATAAGATCCCCGTTGCCTCCGACTACCACGCCAACTGGTGCCCCGACGGCTGGGTTTATCCCGATCCCCTCTTCAAGGAGCCGTCGACGAACAAGTGGGGCGGGCCCGACCTGCGGGTGCACATGAAGGGGTGGATCAACGATCCCGATGAAAATTCGAACCCGCTCTACTACAACCAGTATGACGAGCATCCCTTCCTGCCCGAGGGCCATAAATTCCCCGTCTGCCTGAATCAGAATTTCTCCCCGCAGAGCAGTGTAAATGTGGGGTTGATGATCCCTCACTACTACATGGAGATGGCGGCCAACAATGCTATCTTCGCCTTTACGGAGAACTTCATCAAGTGGCTCGATCCCAGCCGGAGCTATGCGATCAAGGCGCCGGCAGATGAATTCAGAGATGTCCTGAACGTCTTTCTAGGTGAGGCTTCAGTGCGCAAACGGGTTGCTGAGCCTCTGGCCGGGGCTCTGGGGCGCACCGCCGTCGAGCTTGTAGGGGACGGAACGGTGCTCAAGAGCGCAATCCTGGGCCATCTCCAGGACATGTTTGAGTACAATAATCCGCTGGCAACGATGGCGGCTTATGTGCGCAGCGACGAGAAGCTGCCCGCTCTGCTGGGTTCAGCGCTCTCCGATCTGCCGGTAAGTGCTGTTGCCACCCTGCTGCGTGATAATGAGGATATTACCGGCTTGATGGAAGATAACCTTTCTACCGTGCCCAGGGTGCTGGAACTTTTGATCTCAACGCTGCGCCAGAGTGCGCACCTGGGCGCTTTCATCGGCGATGCCGCTGTGGATATCCCCCTGGATACGATCCGGCCCCTCTTGCGCTTACAGCCGGAGACCCTTGCCACCGTCGCCGCCCGGGTGAACGCTTTTCCCCTGGAGGGGGTGGCCCGCTTCCTGCAGCGGGAAGGGAGAGCTTACCGGTTGGGCTATATCGCTTCTGATCTGCAGCCTCGCTTCATGAAGGAGCTGCTGTCACGTCCTGAGCTCATCGAGCTGGAAGCCGGGCTCGTCAATGAAAAGCTGAATGAAGCCAACTACACCCTGGCCGATTCGCTGGTGGGTGTTGTTGACAAAGTCATGGGCAATGCTCAACTGGATGAATATCTGGGCGATAAGCTCTACAGCTTTGTGATCAAGGTTTACGATAATCTGAGGGATGTATTCCGTCCTTTGGGGCGGTTCTTCGGTTTTGAAAACGCGGCCGGGCGAGGAGGTGTGCCTCTTGAAACGGCGGACCATTGAAGGCGTCGGATTACAAAGCAGGCGCTGCCTCATACCTGACGAGGAGGGAGTCAAATGAAAATTACCGAAAATG
>CAZQVX010000258.1:0-2220 GCA_964596845.1 uncultured Syntrophomonadaceae bacterium
TAATATTTCAATGCTTGATAGATAGAAAGGAGGTAGCCGGTTTTGCCAGTTACCAAATCAGCTGAAAAAAGGATGCGGCAAACCGTTACCCGGACCGCTCGCAACCGCCGCGTGAAAAGCATGGTGAAAACCGCCGTGCGCCGTTTTGAAGAAGCAACCCTGAGCGGTGACCGCGAACTTGCCCGGAGCAGGTTAATTGCCGCTGTCCGCCGGATTGATCAGGCGGTAGCCAAGGGCATTCTTCATAAAAACAATGCAGCCCGGAAAAAGTCTCGCCTGACCCGCCTGTTCAACCAGAATGCAGCCGGCTAAACTCCCGCTACTGCATTATATTGTGCCTGCCCACAGGGTATGCATTGCCGGTTTTAACGGCCGGGTGTTCTGTTTTGTAGCCCTCCGGGGCGGCAATAATGAAGTGAGGACGGGTCTGCAAGTGCAGTCCCGTCCTCATTTTTAGATCTATCTCCGTGCTGTTTTTGCCGCCGATCCATCCGCCGCCCGGCAAAACATTAATTGCAGAAAAAATTAACTGAATGAAGCAAAAATCAAGATCGCTATGACCAGCTCTCCCCGGCGAACAACGCCCAGGGTCAGCGCCTGAAACTCATCGCCGTCCAGGCGAGCGCCCTCTTCGGCGGTGATCAGCCGGTAAAGCTCTTCTGCCGCAGGGACAGGATAATCCCACAAGGTAAAAGCATACATCCCCGCCCTGGACAGCCGCAATTCCGGGGCTTTTCGCTCCAGTTCCGCTCTCAGAGGATCCAGCGAATACTCTTCGCCCCGGCAGGCCTGTTCAGCGGCCGCAGCAGCGCTCTGCCTTGCCGCCGTAAGCAGCCGCGGCTCTTCGTGAAAAGGGCTGAGCCCTTCTGAAACCCGCGCATCATTGATCAGCCTTAACAGACCGGCTTCATGATCCGGCAGGTAAAGGGACTTCGCCTCCGCCGCCGCCTTTCGCTGACGCTCCTTTTCGCGGGCTTCTTTGTAAGAAGGGTCGCTGTGCAGCCGGGCCAATTCTTCCGGCGTCGTCAGATAAAGACGCGAAGGCCTCTGAACAAATATCCCTTTTTCTTCATCGACAAAGCCGGCGCCCCAGGTCGTATCGAGGCCGTACCAGATCCCTCCGATACGAGCATGGTTCCAGGCGTGGCGTTCTGTCCTGCCAAAGGCGGGGTGCACCTCACCTTTTTCGTAGGTAGCCGTGATCCCCGCCGCCTTGAGCAGCGCCCGGGTCAAGTCGGCGTAATCATGACAGACCCCTTTTCTTTTTTCCAGCAGATATTTGGCCCCTGAACCGTAGTCTTTCATATTTTTAGCTTTATCCACGTCGTAGGCAATGTTGGCGGTAACCCAGTCATAGACGGCACAGAGTTTCTCATATTCACTTGAAGCACCGGCTGTAATTTGCCGGGCCAGCGCTTTAACATTGGCCGCCGGCTGCTCAGGTTGCTCTTTTTCCGCGCTCGCGGGAAAAGAGCCCTCATCCAAATCGATTTCGGGCAGTCTCTCCGCGCCGCCGCCCCTGCCTGCAAAAAGGTTAAAATATACCGGGAGCAGATCCCGCTGGAAAGCAAAGAGCGCCGCTGCAACTAAAAGAGCGATGAGACAGAACCAGCCAAATCTTTTCACGGTACCTCCAAATAGCTTTATTTTTAAGAGGCGGTTTTTTCCGCCCTTTCCCCGCCCGCCCGGTTCAGCTGCCGCCTGATCCCCGGATCGCCCGGTAACAGCAGAGCACGCTTTCGTGCCCCACATCGCCGCCGGCGCCGGGGGCGGCAGTAGAATCACCGACCAGAAAGAGATTTTGCAGGCCGGGCACTTTAAAGGGCGGCCTGCGGGATGCTGTTTGAGCCTTATTCACCTCGACCCCATCCACCACCGGAAGATGCATTACCCGCCGCCACTCCACCGCTTCTTCCAGTCCGGGGAAGAAGGAGAAAAGCGCCTGCTCCAACTCCCGCTCAGCGGCGGCCGGAGCGGCTTTACCTGCAAAATCTTCCAGAGGCAGCGGCAGCAGCCAGGTTAAAAGCTGTTTCCCGGGCGGGGCCAGCAACGGCTCCACATTCGAAGTAAAAATACCGAAGGAGGCCGGCCGCGAGAGGTAGGCCAGGCCCGTCATTGCAGAGACGGATTTGTTTAAACCGTACTCCAGGACAACGCCGGCTGTAGGGCGAAGGCGGCTCCAGCGCTCCAGCAGATCGGGATTAACCACGCCTTCGAGAA
>CAZQVX010000259.1:0-2218 GCA_964596845.1 uncultured Syntrophomonadaceae bacterium
CTGCCTTTCAGGATGTTCTCCACCTCTTCATACCCCGTTGGAAAGGCATAGTTGTAGCGTGCGGGAAGGGCATAAACATATTTGCTGTTTCCGGCCAGTTCTTTTGGGCCAACAGGTGCAGCCCCGATGTGGAATTTTTCTTGCTGGAGTGCTTCCCGCTGGGAAACTGTGAAAACCATAATGGGGATGTCCTGCCGCGGGTGTCCAGGCGTCCAGCGCACCATATTTTTAACCAGGGGAATACGCTCCATAGCGCCGGCAACGGCCGGGCACAAGTTGATGATGCCGATAAAGACAAAAGCCGCCGCTGCGAAGACGGCACCCGCTACCCGGACCATGATCCTCTTTCTGTCCATTTCCCGCCCCTTTCACGCCGCCAAGATTTTTGGGAAGAAGCCCCTGGGCGTTGGATTGCAGTTCCCGGCAGAAGATCGAGGCGGTGCTGCTCGAATTTGCCGGGGAGGCCTGTTTCCGCGCCCGCGCCCTGCCGCTTTCTGAAGACAGCGCTAATCGCTTATAGCTTCCCATTTATAATTTTCACCTATCCGGGGGCTTGGCATGAGCCCCGATGCATGCTGTTCTCTCTTATTTGTATTAATTGGGCTTTTTGGAGCAACGATCGGTTGCCGCCGGGAACAGACACCTGTAAAATTAGCATAGGCCAGTGGATCTTACATCAAGCCAATTGAGAAGGGCGGGTCTATTGAGAAGTAGGTTATTTTTGATCACTTTGCTCATCATCCTGGAAACCGCCGGCTGTGGATTTCTGCCGGGGTGCGGCGGAACTCTGCAGGATGCCGATTCGGGCGCCTGGGAGGCGCTGCAGCCCGGGCAAATCCACAGCGTCGCTAACAGCCTGACATTACGGGATCCTCTCGCGGCCCTCAACAGGGCGGATAAAGGGCTGGAAAAGGCAAAGGTAGTATTCAGCAAAGAACAACAGGCGTTGATCCCACCGGGCGGGCATTATCAGGGGATCCAGTGTTACAGCAGGGGTGATCAGGGAAGCTACCTTTTTCTTTCCCATGATTCCAGTAATACCGAAGCATACCTGGTCGTTGCCGGGCAGGTTTCCGCCGATCTGTGGGAGACGTGCAATATAGTGATTATCGAGAACGGGCTGGGTGATTCGCCCTACCCCCTGAAGCACGCGGGCGGGTTTCAGATATGTGGGCGTTACCTGGCTGTCGGGGTCGAAGATAACAAGGCGAAAAAGGATTCGCAGGTCATCTTTTACGACATCAGCAACCCTATGGAGCCGGTTCAGTTGAGCAATCTCATCATTACCAGGCATTCAGAGATACAAAAAAAAGCCACGTCCGGCGCGGTGGCCGTAATTGATTGCGTCATCGGTGAAAAGGAAGGTTACCTCATCGCCGCCGGAAACTGGGATGCTAAGGATCTGGACTTCTATTTCCTAGGGGGAGATTTACAGGAGCTGAACCAAGAAAAAGGCGAAGCAAGCCTCTTTTTTACCTGGAAGAGCGAAAAGGCCGATCGGGCAGCCTGGATGCCTGATCAAAACTGGGGCTCATACCAGTCCATCAACTTCGTTCGGGACGGCGCCGATAACCTCTTCCTGATCGGTACCCATACAAGAGGTAAGCTAATCGGCCGCGATTTCATGGATCTGTTTTCTTTGAAAATCGGCGGGGATCTACGCGTTATGATCACGAAAGTGGCTACCAAGAGAATTCCGCTGGGCCTTTTCCTGCCGTGTTCAAGGGGGGCTCACTTCACTTACGGCGGGGGCATCTTTGTGCCGCCCGACGGCTCCATTATCCCGCTGGCGACGGCAAGAAATGCCCATGGCGGTTCCCTAAACATAACTACAGGGCTAGGCCCCTTTACCCGGGGCTCCAGCTAGCCTTCAACTTTCAGCGAAGACAGTGTCAAATACCTGCGCCACAGCGTCGAAACGCTCCCCGGGAATCCTTCCCTCCATGCTGGAGTTAAAGATTTGTTCGTTGAAGTAAATACAGCCGGCAACATCCATCCGGCGCGACTGGAGTTCCTTTTCCAGCCTGACGGCAACCTGCTCCGATGGGACCTTGTTTAAAACAGCCCATATGTTGCGGATGCCGACCTCGACAGCCATTTCGTATACTCTCTGGCCAACATTGATCGACTCCAGCGGCGGTTCGACGACGATGAGCACACTGTCTATACCCATGTCAACGCCGCGGCCAAAGTGTTCAATCCCTGCTTCCATGTCAAC
>CAZQVX010000260.1:0-2216 GCA_964596845.1 uncultured Syntrophomonadaceae bacterium
GCGATGCCGTCACAGATGGCGATAGCGGGAAATTCCACCGGGGTCCCGCCGGCCATGCGGATGCCATCTTTTACCGCCTGGGCAATGGTGTCCAGGTGGATGTGGCCGGGGACGATCTCGTTGTGGGCGTTGACTACGCCCACAAGCGGCCGGCGCAGCTCTTCGTCGGTGTAGCCCATCGCTTTAAAAAGGGAGCGGTGCGGGGCTTTTTCCAGGCCCTTCTTGACCAGGTCACTGCGCATCAGATCCCTCTTTTCCGTAAGAGCTATCTTCACCGGGGAAAATGACGGGGCCGTCGGTGCGGGTCAGTTCCCGGAAGTCTTTCAGCAGTTCAAGAAAAACCGGTTCGGGTTTTCCCGAGCCGATAACCCGACCGTCAATTTTGATGACGGGTATTAGTTCAGCGGCCGTACCGGTTAAAAAAACCTGGTCGGCATTGTAGAGATCATGGCGAGTGAAAAGCTCTTCTTTAACTTCAACATTGCGCCAGCGGGCCAGCTCGATGACCGCACGGCGAGTAATGCCATCTAAAATATTGGCGTACCGGGGCGGGGTGACGAGGATCCCATCCTTAAATATAAAAATGTTGTCGCCGGTAGCCTCAGCCACATATCCCTGGGGATTAAGCATGATCGCTTCCACGGTTCCGGCAAGGTTGGCTTCAATTTTGGCCATAATGTTATTCAGGTAGTTCAGGGATTTGATCCGGGGGTTGACTGCCTCATTGTAATTTCGCGATGTAGGCACAGTGATTACCTCCAGCCCCTTCTGGTAGAGTTCTTCCGGGTAGAGCCGGATGGATGAAGCGATACAGAAGACACCGGGCTCTGAGCACTTAAAGGGGTCGAGCCCCAGGTCGCCCTTTCCCCTGGTCACGACGAGGCGGATGTAGCCGCTGCGGAGGCCGTTTCGGCGCAGTGTCTCAAGGGTCACCTCTTGCATCTCCTCCCGAGATAGGGGGATCCGCAGCATGATCGACTTTGCCGACTCATAAAGTCTTTGCAGGTGCGCCTCCAGGCGAAAGACGCGGTTATGATAGGCTCTGATCCCTTCAAAAACACCGTCGCCATATAAAAGCCCGTGATCGAAAACAGAAATTACAGCGCTCTCTTCAGAAACAAATTTGCCGTTGAGGTAAATAATAAGCCCCATTTTACACGACCCCCTTGTATTCAAATTTTAATCCAGATGGAACCATCCTGGGAGCGGCTTTTTCATCAGGGCTAAAAAGCAGCGGTCACATCAGGAGGCGAAGATTTTGAATAATTATCAAGCAGTATACAGGGCTTGACCCCTTGTTGTCAAGAGAATTTTGGACATATATCTCGCAGATTCACGGCCCGGATTCATGCCCCGAATTCACGCCGGGTTTGCCGGTTTTAAACCGGGGCCAGAGCAGACCTTAACAGCAGACCGCCTAAAATGGCCAGCAATGCGCTCAGCAAGGTCCCCACCAGATAATATTCAGCGAAATCCCTGTTTTCGAGTTCTTTGTAACGGGCGATGGATTTGGCCGTGAGCACAAAGGCGATAGAGGTGAAGGCGCCGGCTAGGGCCAGGGAGAGGATTACCGCTCGCTCCAGCATGCCGATATAGCGCCCGGCCTGGCGGGTGTCCCCCAAGGCGCCCCCGAGGCCGGGCAGGCGTAGCGCCTCCAGGTCCAACACTTTGCGCACGAGCACCGCACCGCCGAAGATAACAAAACCGTAGACTGCGGCTGTAAAGAGAAAGCGAGACAGGCTGATAGGGAAAATGCTTTCAATGAGAGAGCTTCCGGCAGAGGTGAGCAGGCTGCGGTAAAAGGATGCTGCCGTGCTGTTAAGAGGCGGATTGGTCCACTGCCAGGCCATAAATATGATTAAAAGATGCAGCGCCTGGTCCAGCAAAAAGATCAGCGCGTCGGCCGGCTGCTCGGGGGCAGAAAAGCGGTTTTTTAACCAGTCTACGAGAAGGTGCAACGCAGGGAGGGCTAACCAGAGGGCCGCCAACGACGGTGAAAGATAAGGATGAGTGAGCAGGATCAGGCTGACGAAATGAGCTGCAAAATGGAGCAGGTAGCCCCGGGGCTGCCCCTGGCATTTGGCGGCAGCAACTTTGGAGTTCTGCAGCAAAAAGTCTGCGATGATATGGGCCAGGATCATTAATAAGAGAAGCTCCATCAGCAGACACTCCTTTCGATCAGGGCGGACAGAAAGCGCTCCGCTTCTGCCACCGAC
>CAZQVX010000261.1:0-2212 GCA_964596845.1 uncultured Syntrophomonadaceae bacterium
CCCGCAGTGATAAGCGAGGCGGCCACCAATATCCATCTTTTAGTCCGCTCCACATCCACGCCCAGGCTTAAAGCATCTTCCTCACCCAGCAGGATGAGGTTGAGATCGCGGGAGAGGTAGAGCAAAATAGCCAGTCCAATGGCGAAATAGGGAATAATGAGGAAGAAAAGAGACCAGCCCTTCTGCCCCAGGCCGCCGGCCAGCCAGAAGAAGATGTTGCGCATCTGCTCGCCGGCGAAGAGCATCCCTAAGCTGATGACCGCCGAAAGAAAAGAGCTGACCACCACCCCGGCCAGAAGCACAGTCACCACCGGCAGGCGCCCGCCCACGCTGCCCAGGCGGTAGACGGTGAAGAGGGCCAGCAGGGCTCCGGCGAAGCCGCACAGGGGGATGATAAAACTGGAGGGCGCGCCCGGGAAAAAGAGCAGTGCCGCCGTGGCCCCCACGGCGGCGCCGCTGGAGACGCCGATGGTGTAGGGATCGGCCAGAGGGTTCTGCAGAAGCCCCTGAAAGGCCGTCCCCGCTATTGAGAGCGATGCGCCGATAAGAAAGCCCAGCAGAATGCGGGGCAGGCGGACCTGCAGGATGATCGTTACCGCCGGGGCAGCCGGACCGGAGAGCGCGCCGCGCAGCGCGCCCCAGATAATCCCGGCCACCTCGCCGGGCGGCACTCCCACCGCGCCGATACCCACGGCGCCAATGATCACCGCGGCGGCAATAAGCGGCAGGATCAAGAGCAATAAAAGACGCCTTCCCCGCATCGTCAGCTAATCCCCTCTCTTCCCAGGACTAGGGATGGAAGATCCCGTAAAGCAGCTCCAGCCCCTGGACCAGGCGCGGCCCCGGGCGGTTGACCAGGTCACCGTCGATATCGTAGATGGCCTCGTTCTTTACTGCCTCCAGATCACTCCAGATATCCTTCTCTGAAAGGATGCGCTCCTTCAGGGGGAAGGTGCAGAGAATAATCTCAGGGTTCGCCTCAATGAGCACCTCTTCGCTGAGCTGGGCGTAGCCCCCGGCCTCGACCACGTTAACCCCGCCGGCAGCGGCGATGAGCTCATCCTCGAGCGTCCCGGGACCGGCCACATAAAGATAATCGAGGTCCAGGAGCAGAAGCACCCGCGGCTTATCTCCGTCCGCAAGGGCGGCGCTCTTCGCCTTCACCGTATCGATGGCGCTCTCCATATCACCGGCCAATTTTTCTGCCGCAGACTTGAAATTAGTCAGCTCGCCGATCCGGCGGATGCTGGCATAGGTTTCTTCCAGGCTGGTCGGCGCAATCACCTCTGTAGTGATCCCCAGTTCAGCAATGCGGTCCACGGCATCGGAGGCAAAACCGAAGAGAACCAGCTCCGGTTCGAGGCTGACCAGCAGCTCTTCGTTCAGGTTAAAAGAATCGCCCAGGCGCTTGATCTGCCCCGCATCCACTGCCGTCTCCAACTCCGGCGGGTAGTTGCAGAAATCGGTCACGCCGACCACGGCGTCACCCAGGCCCAGGGCAAAAAGAACCTCTGTGTTGCTGGGCATAACCGAGGCGATCTTCGGCGCCTCTCCCGGATCACCGTCTCCTCCGCCCTTTTCCCCGCACCCGCTCGCAAAGAGCATCATCACCGCCAGAAGCATAACCACCGGCAGTAAGTACTTTTTCATTATTCAAGCCCCTCCTATTATTCAGCATTCAGTTTTTGTCTTTCCGACCTCCGGCTTCCGACTCCCGACCTTTAAAAAAGGCCCGGCCTAGGGTGGCCGAGCCTGATATGCGCCCATAACTACGCACCTCCCTCTCTCCACGAAGGCTTAGTACGTCCTTTTACAGGCAGGTTTCCTGGCTTCCATTCATCCCCTGAAGCGGCCTTCCCTTGCCGGACCGGCAAAGTGGCTTTCCAGCGCTCCAGGGTCCCGGTTACAGTGGCGGGACCGCGCAGGCCTTGCACCTGCTTCCCTTTAAACCCCTGCGGGGCACCTGTAAAAACATTTACTGAACCAAGCATACCCCATCGCTAAACAAAGGGCAAGCCCTTTTTTTGGCACGTTAGTTACACGGTGCCTGGCACCGGAGTAACTAACGTTTACTTTTTTAGCCAATTAGCAGCCGGCGGCGATCATGCAGCCGGCTACGAATCCCTGGTTAAGATGCTCTTGTCATCGTCTTGCCGACAATCTTGTATATCATCCACAAACACTTGATTGCCGGCAATCTGATAAACGATCC
>CAZQVX010000262.1:0-2197 GCA_964596845.1 uncultured Syntrophomonadaceae bacterium
GCGGATATTGGCCCGCCGGTCTTCGAACTTGACCAGGCTCACTTTCGCTAAGCCCATTTCTCCCGCCCCCCGTTCAAAATATTGTGAAATATCTCTGATCAAATTTTAGCAGTTTAGGGGTGGTTGTTCAACCGGAAAAGAAGTCAGAAATCAGACCTCGAAAATAAGAGGGCTAGATGAAGCTGAAGGTGTCCACGTCGAAGAGGCCGCGGTCAGTTATCTTCAAATGGGGAATTACCGGCAGGGCCAGGAAAGAAAGTGTGAGAAAAGGCTGTGCCGGGGCGGCCCCCAGGGTTCGCGCCGCTGCAGTGATCCTGGCCAGGGATAGAGCCACTTTTTCAGCGGGCTCCCCGGAGATGAGGCCGGCCACCGGCAGGGGCAGCAAAGCCTGGACTTTCGCATCGCCGTCCACGGCAACAAAGCCGCCGCCGGCCCGGGCCAGTTCGTTTACCGCCGCCGCCATGGCCGCCTCATCCACCCCGGCCGCGACGATATTATGCGAATCGTGGGCTACGCTGGAGGCGATGGCACCCCGGCGCAAGCCCAGCCCCTTTACCAACCCCAGGGCTAACCGGCCGCTGCGCCGGTGCCGCTCGACTACGGCGATCTTGACGAGATCGCGCTCGGGGTCGGCCTGCACAGCGCCGCTTTCATCCCGCAAAGGCTCGAGCATCAGCTTTTCGGTGATGATCTGATGGGGAACAATCCCCATCACCGGCCGGCTGCCCGGCCCTGCCCTGAATATGAAATCTTTTGTTTGCAGCGGGCGCAGCAGGTGGATCGTATCCAAAACATCTCTATCGACAGAATCAGGGGTTATCTCCGTCACCGGCTTTCCCTCCCGGGCGACCACCCGCCCATCCTTTATCACCAGCTGCACATTGAAATTCTCCAGATCATCAACCACCACCAGATCCGCCCGGTAACCGGGCGCCGTTGCTCCGCGGCGGGTCATCCCATAATGAAGCGCCGGGTTCAAGGTGGCCATCTCCACTGCGTCCAGCGGATCACAGCCCAGGGATACCGCCCGGCGCAAAATCTCGTCAATATGGCCTGCCGAAAGAAGCTCTGCCGCCTCCTTATCGTCGGAGCCGAACATAAAGCTGCGGCTGCCGGCGGCTTTTACAGCAGGTAAAAGCGCAGCCAGATTGCGGGCAGCGGAGCCCTCGCGAATGATCACCTTCATACCGCAGCTCACTTTCTCCAGGGCTTCGGCTGCACTGATACATTCGTGATCCGTGGAGATGCCGGCAGCAACGTAAGCCTGCAGCTCCCGGCCGCCCGCGCCGGGCAGGTGGCCGTCAACAGGTTTCCTCCGGCGGTGTGCCGCGGTGATCTTCGCCGCCACCGCCTCATCCCCGTAAATTACCCCCGGATAGTTCATCATCTCGGCCAGGCCGAGCATGCGCGGATGATCGAGAAGCTGCTCCACCTCTGCCGCAGTGATCTCTCCCCCGGCGGTCTCCATCTCCGTCGCCGGAACGCAAGAAGGGGCCATAAAATAAAAGTCCAGGGGCAGATTTTCAGCAGCTTTGAGCATGAAGGTAATGCCTTTCAGCCCCAAAACATTGGCAATCTCATGAGGATCGGCTATGACCGCCGTGGTGCCGTGCGGCAGCACGGCGGCAGCAAAATGCGCCGGCAGGAGCAGGGTGCTCTCAATATGGATATGCGCGTCGATAAGCCCCGGAATGATCACCCCTCCAGCCAGATCGATCACCTCGCCGCCGGCAGGATATCCCGCCCCCACCCCGGCAATGGCGGAGCCCCAGAGCGCCACATGGGCCTTTTGTATTTCCCGGGTAAAAAGGTTGACGACCCGGCCGCCCTTGAGCAGCAGTGAAGCCGGCCTGACCCCCCGGGCAACTTCGCTTATTTCTTTCATCTCTTTGGCAAACAGGATAAACACCCGCCTTTCAAGTCATTTCCAGGTTCCCGCAGGGAACTGTTACCATCTATACCATTCGGGTACCCCGGCGCCGGCGCCAGGCAGGAACCTCTTTTCCCTATCGCGAATAAAGCTTTATCACACTGAATAAACCATAATCGAGGAGGCGAATCATTTTGCCGGTAACCGCTAAGGAGATCATGACTACTGACGTGATCCACGTCACCGGAGATAAAACCCTACAGGAGGCCATTGACCTCATGGCCAGGCACAATATCAGCGGGCTTCCCGTGACCGATAGCCAAAACC
>CAZQVX010000263.1:0-2190 GCA_964596845.1 uncultured Syntrophomonadaceae bacterium
TGGTGAATAGCAGCGGATCTTTTTTACGGCGGCTTGCAGAAGAGTGCTTCAATCTATTTAAACCGGCAAATAAGGGGGAGTGAAGGTGACAGGCGGGCAGTATCTTTCGGGAGAAAGTCAGACGGAGTCCGGCAGAAGCACCGGTAAGGGTTCCGCTAAGTCTGGGGTCTCGGATGTAATCAGTACGGTTGTCCTTGCAGCGCAGACGGCG
Source organism: uncultured Syntrophomonadaceae bacterium (assembly GCA_964596845.1). Classification (GTDB taxonomy): domain Bacteria; phylum Bacillota; class Dethiobacteria; order DTU022; family DTU022; genus JAAZIN01. Next base: position 212 of record CAZQVX010000263.1, read on the forward strand.
GGGCCGATGATGATCAGGCAGGAAGGGGGCGCTCTGGCCGGTGTAGCTGAAGTTCTAGGTCCGCTGCAGGTGATCGGCAGCGCCATCAGCAGCCTCTTCGGGGGGATCAGGGGAGCATTAAAGGATAAAAAAAGACTTGTCACCATTATCGTGATGACGCTGATCTGGCTGCTTCTCCTGCTGCTGCCGGCGTTGGGTGTCGATTCGGGCGCTTCCAGGCTCTTGAGTTTCTTGACCTTTGCTCAGGGCGGGACTGCGGGGGGGATCCTGGGGATCATCGGCGGAGTTGTCGGTAAAGGGGTATTTTCCTGCTTCATTATTTCTTTCATCGTCCCTTTGTTTTCGGGCAAGAACCCATTCAAGGGGATGGGCGGCGCTTTCCGGGCGCTTTTCTCCCGGTTTTCGGCTAAAGGTGGGGCCGGTTTTAGCTTTCTGCTGCTTGGCCTGGGGGCCGCGCTCATCGCCTACAACTTTTTTGTAGGTAGCGCTTCGCTTCAGAACAGCATGATGGGCATTGCCTCGTTGTTGCTCGGTCTGCGCGCTCTTGTTTCCCGGGCGGGTTTTCTGCGCAGCTTTGCTGTTTCGCTGAGCCATAAAATTATTGGGGGCAGGGAGGCCGACCTCTACTCCGCCGGCCGCTTTATCACCGGGTGGAGCGCGGGCTCCGCCGCAGCGGTGCCCTTGTCCGCACTGCCTATCGGAACGCTGCCCTATCTGGTGGGGGCGCTCTGCCTGATCGTGGGATTACTCCTCTCCATTACTGCGAGAAAAAGTGGGAAGGAGGCGCCGGCAGTATGAAAAAGCTAGCTCTGTTTGGCCTGGTCCTTCTGCTGGCGGGGTTGGCGCTTGCTCCTGCAGTTCTGGCGGCGGGGGGGGAAGTCACCATAAAAATAGCCTCGGAGGTTACCGACGATCATGTGGGGCAGCGCTTGCTCTCCTGCACCCATTACTATTCTGTTTCACAGGGTGGCGCCGAGGTCGTCCCTGTCACAGTTCTGCCGGACAATGAAGTGACTAATGTGGTTCTGCCGAAGATAAACGACACCTACATAGTTCATTTTTACTGTGTCAGGGAATATGTGAGCGGGACCGACCCGATGGATGAATTTTCGTTTGACGCCGAATTCAGCGGCAAGAAAAATGGCAAAATTACTTTTACAGCTAATTGGATTGCTCACGGTACCAGGGGAACCGGATTTGGCTCTTTTGGTGCTGACACTGCGGCCGGCACTGAAGCCGGCGATGTGACCATCCCCCTGGCCCTGGCGCTTGGCGCCCTGGGATTTCTTGCGGCAGCGCTCGGCAGCGCCGCCGGTGGCGGCGATGAGGAGGGTGGGAAGGGCAGCAGTTACGCCATGGTCATCCACAAGGACTTTGGCGACAAGATCAAATACAACGGTGATACCGTCTACGTCTATGCCAAAATGATGGAGATTACCTCCGAGGGGAGCGAGATCGACCGCCCCGATCTGACAGCACAGATTACCATATTCTCGGGCAGCCCCCACCTGCTCGACGTCAGCGAAAGCGTCCTGACGGGGCAGTATATGGGCGCGGGAGTCATGGCCGGCGCTGCCGCCGGGGCGGACATTAACACCGAGGTGGTGATCAGCTTCCGCTACACCGGCGACATTGTCATCCAGAATAATGTCACCTTCAAGCTGGTGGGAGAGGCCTATATCGCGCTGGCCCGTGAAAAAGTGCTCGTTCAGGCTACTTCGGGGAAGAGCCTTGAGCTTCCCTATGAGCTGGTCAATTTTGCGGGCAAAGTTGATGAGATCACCGTCGGCCCTATCCAGACCAGGGACGCCTTCTTCGATTTAGGGCTGGGGCAAAATGAGAATCAAGAATCTGTAATCGTTGTCACTGATAGAACTCCCCAGGGGCAGCGGCCCAAAGGGGCTTTTGACAACTTTAGCTGTGAAATTGTCGCCAAAAATGATCAAGAATACGCACGCACCATCTTCACGGTGGTCATG
>CAZQVX010000264.1:0-2177 GCA_964596845.1 uncultured Syntrophomonadaceae bacterium
CTGCACAGGCCGGGGCTGATCAGGGGTTTGAGCAGGTTCATTCCAATCCTGAACACGCTGGTCAATTGGGATCAGTGGCCTGTGTCCGCTATCACCGACGAGCCTGACGGCAGCGAAGCCAAGGTAAAGGCGCTGCAGGATGGTCCATACGGGCGCTGTGTATATTTTTGTGATAATGATGTCAATGACCACCAGGTGGTCAACATCGAATTCGCCGGCGGAGTTACTGCCTCGCTGACGGTGCACGGGTTTGCTTCTTTCGAGGGCCGTTGGATTCGCATCGAGGGAACTGAAGGGACCCTTTTCGGCAAGTTCACCGCCGAACACCAGAAGATCACTGTTTATGATCATCACCAGGTGCGGAAAAAAGTGCTGCTCGATCTGGATCTGGACCTGCGGGGCCATGGCGGCGGCGACGATGGCCTGATGGAGTCTCTGTTGGCTTCCCTTGAAGGCCGGCACCCGGACCCCGAAGGCCTGGATGTGCTCACCTCTGCCCGCGCTTCACTGGAAAGCCATCTGCTGGCTTTTGCCGCAGACAGATCGCAGCATGAAAACCGGATTGTTGATATGGACGAATTGCGCCGGGAAAGCAAAGGGCGGCAATTCGATGGTGAATCAGTCCTCTGTTCCCTTCAGTAGGTAACATTGGACCATTCTGAAGGTTATGTTGGCTGCTTCGCAGTTGGTGGAGAACTTTCTGCTGTTTTTGCCGGCTTTTTGCGGTCATAAACAGGTCTCATGCGCTTTACTTTTAGCCTTGTTTTGTCTATAATAGCCTTAAAGAAGCTCGAGAAAAGTTTAAAATCTTGGGGACGTGGCTCAGGGGGAGAGCGCTTGACTCACATTCAAGAGGTCGGAGGTTCAAATCCTCTCGTCCCCACCAGAGAAAGCCTTGCGGATAAGGCTTTCTTTTTTATTGGGAATCATATATTTGAACAGATTGGATCGGGAGGATAAAGCAGGCGCCGGGGGATCGTGAGAAGAATAATATCCAGAGAACATCGAACTTAAGGGAGTGACGCGTTAATGCAATCCATTGATGAATTGTCTGTAAATACGATTCGCTTTTTGGCCGTAGATGCCATTGAAAAAGCAAAATCAGGACACCCGGGCCTGCCCATGGGCGGGGCGGCGATGGCCTATGCCCTGTGGTCCCGTTACCTGAAACATGATCCCCGTTCGCCTGACTGGCCGGACCGGGATCGCTTTGTCCTTTCAGCCGGGCACGGCTCTATGCTGCTCTATGCGCTGCTGCATCTGTTTGGTTACGACCTTTCTCTGGATGAGATCAAAAACTTCAGGCAGTGGGGCAGCAAGACTCCGGGGCATCCTGAATACGGGGTCACGCCCGGGGTGGAGGTGACCACCGGCCCTCTGGGGCAGGGTTTCGCCGCTGCGGTGGGTATGGCTATCGCCGAGAGGCGCCTGGCCGCAGAGTTCAACCGACCCGACTTTCCGGTTGTGGATCACCATACATATGTTTACGCCGGTGACGGCTGCATGATGGAGGGGATCACCTCCGAGGCCGCCTCGCTGGCCGGCCATTTAAAGCTGAACAAGCTCATCTGCCTCTATGACGACAACAGGGTCACCATTGACGGCGGCACCGATATTGCCTTTACCGAAGATGTGGGAAAACGTTTCGAGGCCTACGGCTGGCAGACGCTGCGAGTTCAGGATGGAAATAACATTGAGGAGATTGCTGCAGCGATTGATCTGGCCCGCGAGAGCGAGCGCCCAACCCTGATCATGGTCCGCACTGAGATTGGTTTCGGCTCTCCCCACAAGCAGGGGAAACCGGCGTCGCACGGCGCCCCTCTGGGCGAAGAGGAGGTCCGCCTGACCAAAGAAAACCTGGGCTGGCCGCTAGAACCTTCCTTTCATGTGCCCTCTGAAGTAAGAACACATTTTGTCAGCATTAGGGAAAGCCTGGATCAGCAGAAACAGAACTGGGACCGCCTCATGGCCGCATATCGCAGCAAGTTTACCGAGCCGGCTTCTCGCTGGGATGCCTGGCATTCTCGCGAGCTGCCGGAAGGGCTGATGAACGATCCGGCCCTGTGGGAATATGATCAAAATGCCGCTACCCGCGCCTCTTCAGGTCAGGTGCTGCAGCTGCTGGCAAAACATCTGCCTAATCTTATGGGCGGATCGGCAGATCTGAATGCCTCCAC
>CAZQVX010000265.1:0-2154 GCA_964596845.1 uncultured Syntrophomonadaceae bacterium
CTCCTGTGTCCCAGCAGATCATGGCAGCGCCCCTGCCAGAGCAGGATCAGGGCGCTGCGGTAGGGGCTGTTAAAGGGCTGCTCGGCCCGGTTAAAAAGATCAAGCGCTTCCTCAATATGACCCCTCTTCAGGTAAAAGAGGCCCAGCACAAAAGCATAGATGGGTTCATCGGGCTGCAGGCGGCAGGCCTCTTCCAGGTGGCGGACAACCCCGGGTTCATCCAATTCATCAAAAGCCTGATAGGCCAGGGCATACTCGCGCAGCGCCGGGTAACCCGGGCTGTGGAAGTAAGGGTTGCCGGGAATACTGCCAAGCTCTCCCGCCTCGCCTTTCCGGATAGCGTCAATATCAAAGCCCACATACGCAGCAGTGGTATTGGCCGGGGCCGGACCCAGAGCTACCCAGACCCTCTGCTTGTCGGGCTCCATCACCGCACTGGTGACGTTGTGCACCGCGGAGACAGTGTTCCCCAGCGGGCGCTCCATTCCGGAGATGGGATCATAGTGATCGCCCAGCATTACTGCCATCAGCTCCGCAGTAATTGATCCGGCGTTGTCCTCCAGCAGCCGGCGCATCCGGTGAAGGCGGGCATGGTTGTGCTCCAGCAGGGCGTGGCCCGGGACATACTCCGTCTCCTGCATCCTTGGACTCAAATAGCAGTTGGCATAGCAGAGCCAGGGTTTGCCCTCTTCGGGGGAAAGCACCTCGTAGCCGCCGGCGTTAGTCTCCACAATGGCGGCCTCTTTGTCGGCGGCGCTGCCTAGCAGGATGGTCCAGCCCGAAGTGGAGCGGCGCCTCCCGATGATCTCAATAGCCTCGGGAATGTTCCGGGCACAGGCGGCAATCTCGTTGGTAACGGAGATAATGCTGCGACCCCGGGTGTGAACAGACTTGCTGAAATTTTGATGAGTGGCCACCGTGAGTCCCTCGGCATTGAAGGCAGTGATCCCCTCAATAGGAATGCCGGCGCTGCTGACGGAAGTAAAAGGGATCTCCCCCGGCCCCGGCTCGACAACGAGGATAATGGCCTGATCGATCCATTTATCCCCGGTAAAGAAATCCAGATTACGCCCGAAGATCATGTCGCCGTCGGGCGTCGCCTCCCCCCAGGCCACAAGGCTGGAACAGCCCATGCCGCTTGCCGGGATTGACGGCGGCAGGGGCAGCCCGGCGCCCTGCATTTTAAAGAGCCAGCCCAGGCAGTAGTTGTAGCCGTCCGCCACCGCGGCCGCGCGCTTCAACTCATCATAGCTTACGGCGAAATCCACGCCCTTGCAGTAACCCTCGAACAGCTTCCGGTCCCGGGGCTCAAGCCTGCTCTCCCGGATGCCCGGCTTTACCACCAGTTTCTCAATGAGGAATACCAGGGTGCGCTGCAGCGCCTTGGGCAGGCCCGGCACCATGTGGGCGGCTTTGATCCCCCAAAACTTGCGGTAAAAATCCAGGCTCCCCGCCAGCGCCTCCCGCCCCATCTGCTGCGCGTGCTGCAGTGAGCGCCGGTAAGGATCGCCTGAGACCTTGACCACCCTTACCTTTTGCTGATTTGCCATGTTCCAAATCCCCCCCATCCCATAAATATTCTGAATAATATTCCCTGTTAGAATTCTCACCTGTTGGGACAAATTCCTTTATCCATCTCCGATAATATGCCGTAATATTGAAAATATCCTCAATTATCTCTTATGCTGTCTCCCTCGGAGGATATTCCGACGGAGACAGCAGCAAAATTGACCTTACGGGGCCTTTTTTACTGTGACCTTAGACTGCTCCGCGACATATTCCACAGGGATAAACCATAGAAAACAACCGAGATGCCCGCCAGGATTAGAATACTGATCAGAGACGTGATCTCATAGCCGCCCAGAACATAGTGAACCCCCATGTACTCTTTAAAGACGCTGACGGAAGCGGCATCGGCCGTCTTGAAGGTGCTGCGCATCGGCTCCTCCATCAACACCTGCCGGAATAGGGCGGCGGCATGGGAAGGGGGAAAGAGTTTGATCACTGTCTGGACAGACGCGGGCAGGGTTCCGACAGGCAGGTAAATTCCGGTAAGAAAACCGATGAGTGTGCCGATAACTGTTGAGGCCGTGCCGAAGGTCTGATGGGTCTTAAAAAATGAAACGATGAAACAGACAAGCGAAGTGTTTGTCA
>CAZQVX010000266.1:0-2144 GCA_964596845.1 uncultured Syntrophomonadaceae bacterium
TTTTTTTAGATGGTGAAATACCTCTGTGCCCATCTGCAGGGCTTGGGTAAAACTCTCCGCCCCGGCAGGAACAATCATAAACTCCTGGATATCGACATTATTATCAGCATGCTGCCCTCCGTTGAGAATGTTCATGAAAGGTACCGGCAGCAGCGTTCCCTGCAGTCCCCCCAAATAGCGGTAAAGAGGCAGGTCAAGCATTGTCGCTGCCGCCCGCGCAGCGGCCAGAGAGACCGCCAGTATGGCATTCGCGCCCAGCTCTTCCTTGTTGGGGGTCCCGTCAAGTTCAATCATGAGGCCATCAAGCCGGGCCTGGTCGAGGACGCTTAAGCCGCACACTGCAGGGGCAATCCTTTTGTTAACATTGGCCACCGCCTTGAGCACACCCCGACCCAGGTAACGCTTCTCATCGCCGTCGCGCAGCTCCACAGCCTCAAAGGCGCCGGTTGAGGCGCCTGAGGGGACTGCCGCCCTCCCCCGCCAGCCGCCCTGCAGTAAAATTTCCGCTTCCAGGGTGGGATTGCCGCGAGAGTCGAGGATTTCCCGTGCTTTGACCTCTATAATCCGTTCATCATCCATTATCATACTCTCCTTTAAAAATCTATCAGGTGATGTGAACCGGTAATCTGCCCGCATGAAGAAAGGGCTGTTCAAAGGATCAGGCTTCGCCCCGTCATAACCGGCGGCTGAGGCAGCCCGGCCAGATCCAGGATGGTCGGGGCGATATCTGCCAGGCGCCCATTCTGCCGGAGCGCCACCTGGCCGCATCCCAGGATGATGCAGGGAACAGGGTTGGAGGTGTGAGCGGTCTGCGCGCCGCCCGCTTCGTCAATCATGCTCTCCGCATTACCGTGATCGCCGCAAATAACCACCCGCCATCCCCGCTCCAAAGCAGCTCTTGTGACTAAACCGAGCTGCCGGTCCACTGCTTCGACCCCTTTCACAGCCGCCTCCAGGATCCCGGTGTGGCCGACCATATCGGCGTTGGCAAAGTTAGCCACCATAAGGTGATGCCGTCCTCCGACAATGGACTGCACCGCCGCTTCACCCACGCCCGCAGCGCTCATTTCGGGCTGCAAATCGTAGGTGGCCACCCCGGGGGAAGGGATTAGCAATCTCTCCTCACCGGGAAAGGCCTCTTCACGCCCCCCGTTAAAAAAAAAGGTGACATGGGCATATTTTTCTGTCTCCGCAATGCGTATCTGGGAAAAGCCGGCATCACTGTATAGCTCACCCAGGGTGTTCTCAAGATATGCAGGTGGGAATGCTACCGGCAGGGGCAGGGTACGCTCATATTCAGTCATCGTCACGCAGTGGGGCAGAGGCGCTGCCGGGCCGCGCTCAAAATAAGTAAACTCATCATCGGTAAGAGCATGGCTGATCTGGCGAACCCGGTCCGGGCGGAAGTTAAAAAGGATAACACTGTCCTCTTCCCTGATTGTAGCCCCCGGCTGCCCCTCCAGCCCGGTGATGACCACCGGTTGGATAAATTCATCTGTCTCACCGCGGCTGTAAGCGTCGGCAAGAGCCTGCAGGGGATCAGAGGCTTCCTTTCCCTCCCTGTAAACATAAGCCCTGTAAGCCTTCTCGGTGCGATCCCAGCGCCTGTCCCGGTCCATGGCATAATAGCGCCCGCAAATAGTGGCAATTGAAACATTGCGCCGCCCCAGGCTGTAGTCATAGAACCGTTTCAGGTGCGGCAGGGCGCTCGCGGGGGGTGTATCCCTACCGTCAAGAATGGCATGGATAAAAACATGCCCGACTTGCTGCCGCTCTGCCATCTCCAGCAAAGCCGCCAGGTGGTCTGTATGACTGTGCACTCCGCCGTCGGATAGCAGTCCTATGAGATGGACGCTGCTACTATGTTGGTTGGACCACTCCATCGCTTCACGTAAAACTGGGTTTTCGAAGAAAGCGCCCTCATCGATGGCCTTTGAAATCCGGCTCAGATCCTGGTAGACAATGCGCCCCGCACCCAGGTTCAGGTGCCCCACCTCCGAATTGCCCATCTGCCCGGCGGGCAGCCCCACCGCCTCCCCGGCAGCATCCACCAGGCAGCAGGGATAGCTCCCCGTCAATAAATCCATCTGCGGGGTGTGAGCCTGCAAAATGGCATTCCCGGCCCTTTCGCGGCGATAACCCCA
>CAZQVX010000267.1:0-2132 GCA_964596845.1 uncultured Syntrophomonadaceae bacterium
CAATTATCTGGCAGAAGTAAAATTAGAGGAAGACCTGAAGAAGATTTAGCGGTTTTCCCGATAACGGTTGCAAGCGGGAGCTTACAACCGTTATCTTGTTCTACCAGGCAGGAGTATGCCTATTCAGTTATCTCGATGGCCTCTGTAGGACACTCCTCCGCGGCTTCCCGGCAGCAGTCCTCCATATCCTCAGGGATCTCTTTGACCGAGACAAAGGCCCTCTCATCCCCCAGCTGGAAAACCTGCGGGCAAAGGTCTGCACATAGCCCGCAATAAATGCATTCTTCATTAACATAGGCTTTCACGCATTTCTCCCCTTTACTGGATCGATAGCCTTAATATGACCCTTTCCAGAAAAGAGTATACCAGCAAAAACATGGCGCGCCTGCATGCGTTATGGAGCGTGCCTTGAATTAACTCTGCAACGCTCTGGTGTCAGGCTTTCCTTTTGACAACACTTCTGTCCGTAATCCACAGCGGCCAGGGATGAAAAATGTTGCCCTCTATATCCCGCAGCGGTTTGGGGGGGTCTTTTTTTTGCGTAGCCAGTGAGACAATGATCATGAGCACGATTGAGACGCCAAATGCCGGTATCGAACCTATGTAGATGGCGTCCCAGATCGCCCAGTCCATGTAGACCAGACCCTCCTCCACCACGCCTGTATTGGCGGCCATGGTGAGGTGCCGCATGAGGTAGATGACCGCGCCGGCCCAGGAGGCCAGGCCGCCGGTCAGGGCGGCGACAGCCCCGCTCTCGTTGCATTTCTTCCAGAAGTAGCCGGCGGCGAAGGGCGCAAAAAGCCCCACCAGAATGAGAGACCAGGTGATCACCGCCAGCATGTAGATGGTCTCGGCGTAGAGGGCGATGAGCAGCGAGATGAGGGCGATAAAAGGGACGCAAAGGCGGGTCACTTTAAGGGTAGCGGCGGAACCGGCGCCGGGCCTGAAATAGCGTAGCACGTTTCGGCCAATCACTGAAGCTGCGGCCAGCAGGGCGCTGTCGGAGCTCGACATAAGGGCGGCGATGAGGGCCACCGCAAAGGCAACCGTCAAATAAGGCGGCAGGTAGCTGATAGCCAGAAAAGGCAGGATCATCTCCGTCTCCCCGACGGTCAGCTCCGGGTTCAGCTGGAACATGACCGAGCCCAGCATGACGGGGGCCATGCCCACGGCCAGGTATAAACAAGCGGCGATGGCTGCACCGCCTGAGGCCACTCGCTCATTTTTTGCCGCCAGGAGCCGCTGGGCCAGATCCTGCGAAGGGATGTCGCCCAGGCCTGTTGACAGCCAGGCTCCCAGGTAATAGAGCCATCCCGGCAGCGCCAGGTAGCCCAGGTAACCGTAATCGCGGGTGGGCAGCAGGGCCATGGCGGGCAGATCGGCCCGGCTTCCGGCATGGCTTATTAGAAAGCTCCATCCCCCCACCTGCGGGACCACCGTAAAAAGCAGCGCAGCCACCCCGGCGATGATGAAGCCGGCCTGTAAAAAGTCCGTCACCGTTACCGACCACATGCCCCCCAGGCAGGTGTAGATGATGAGGACAGCGCATGATATGGCTGTCCCCCACAGAAAAGGGATGCCGGCGAATATTTGCAGGATCATCCCGAAGGCCACGAGCTGCCCCCCGATCCAGCCGATCTCGGCAACTACCTGGATGAGTGAAGCCAGCAGGCCCATCTTTTTGCCGTAACGCAGATCAAAATAATCGATGATGGTGAGATAGCCGCCCCTGCGCATCAGGCGTCCGAAGATGAGCGCAGTGAGCAGGAGCGAAAGAGTCGAACCCCAGGGATCAAAGATGACACCCTGGGCGCCGAAGAGGTAAGACTGGGCTGCCGATCCCATAAGGGTGCCACCGCAAAACCAGGTGGCAAAAATAGTCCCGGCAGTAAGCAATAGAGGGAGGCGCCTGCCGGCAATAAGGAAATCAACGCTGTCCTTGATTCTTCTACGGCTCCACAACCCCACGGCGAGCATGAGAAGCATATAGGCGGCCAACCCGCCCAGAACGAGGTGGGTATGTGGAAAAGAATCCTGGCTCAACGGCTGCAACCTCCCTGTATCAAACGATATTTCCCGGACAGCCCGGAATCACCTGTTGTATTTTAGCATATAACGCCAACCCGCCGAAT
>CAZQVX010000268.1:0-2122 GCA_964596845.1 uncultured Syntrophomonadaceae bacterium
ACCGTAAATTTCAGTTGGCGGGGACTAAAAAGCTATTTCATGCGTCAGCTCTGCCGCCTGGCCGCGGTGGTCCGTGATTCTCATGATGCGATCACCGTGCAGGACTTGGAGGGGCGCATTCTCGCCTGGAATCCAGGGGCTGAAAGGATATACGGGTGGAATGAGTCCGAAGCGCTCAGGATGAACGTCCGGGATATGGTTCCCCAGGGACGACATAGTAAGTCTCTGGAAATGACTAAAAAATTGGCCGAGGGTGATCTACTGGAGACCTTTCGGACTGAGCGCATTACGAAAAGCGGCAAGACTGTGGCAGTATGGCTGACTGCAACCATTCTCTTGAACGAGAGCGGCGTCCCCTATGCTGTGGCCACCACCGAGCGGCTCTCCAGGCCCGGCCGGGAGGGGAGTGGAGAGGCTTGAAAGATAAAAAAGTAACCCGTGAACCCGGGGAATTGCGCCTGCTGGCTGAAGAAGCGCTTCAGAAAGGGCCTCCGCGTACTTCCCGGAACCCGCATGGTCTACCGCCCGGCGAAGCAGAGCGGTTGCTGCACGAGTTAAACGTACACCAGGTTGAGCTGGAGATGCAAAATGAAGAGCTGCGACGGGCTCAGCTTGAATTGGAAGAATCCCGGGCTGCATATTTTGAACTGTACGACCTTGCCCCAGCCGGTTACCTGGTTCTTGATCGGCATGGGCTGATCCGGGAGGCCAACCTCACCGTATCTCAGCTGCTCGATATGGAGAGAGAGGCGCTGCGCAGGCAGCCGCTGAGCCGCTTTATAGCGGGGGGGGATCGGGATAGCTTCTACCTGCAGTATAAAAAGTTGATGAAGAACGGCGGCAAAGAAGCCTTTGAGATGAACCTGTTGCGGTCAGACGGCACCCGGCTGTGGTCTCGGTTGGAGCTGGCCGCCACCGGTGATGACGGGGAGGAGCCCTCCGGCAGCCGCGTTATGATTATCGATATTACCGGGCGCAAGCAGGCGGAGGAGGCGCTCCGCGAAAGTGAGAACCGGCTCAACTGGGAACTTGCCTCCGCCAGGCTTCTGCAGGATTTCAGTGTACAGCTCATCCAGGCCGGCAATATTGAAGCCCTTTACGAAAAAACGCTGGACATCCTCATAGAACTGCTCCATGCCGATTGCGCCGGCCTGAAGCTATTTAGCCGCGGAGAGGGAGAGGACGGCCGGCTTCAGCTTTTGGGCCACCGGGGGTTCGGCGAAGAGTCCGCCAAATTATGGGAGACTATCGATCTCCACACCGGCAGCATTAGTTGCCGGGCCATTCAGATGCGCCAAAGAGTGGTCATCTCCGATCTGGAATCACCCGACTATCTAGACGGCAGCATCCACATGCAGTTGTACCAAAAGATCGGCCTTCGCACTGTTCAGTCGACGCCGCTTATCACCCGGACGGGTACAGTCCTGGGCGCATTTGCCACATATTGGCGCAAGCCCCACCGGCTGACAGAAAGTGAGAGCCGCGCTCTTGATGTCCTGGCGCGGCAGGTCGCCGACCTGATGGAAAGCAAGCAGGTTCAGGATGCCCTGGCTGCTGCTGTGGGAAAGCTGCTTGAAGCCGACCGCCAAAAGGATGAATTTATAGGCTTGCTTTCCCACGAGATTCGCAACCCGCTGGCTTCAATCATGCTCAGCCTTTCTCTGTTGGAGATGAAGGGCTTGCCGGATCATCGCCCTATCCAGATCAGGGAGGTCATGAAAAGGCAGGCGGCGCAGCTGTCCCGTTTGGTAGACGATATGCTGGATGTTACCAGGATCAAGCGCGGTAAGATGGAGCTGCAAAAAGAGCCTCTAGCCCTGGACGAAATGTTGCGCCGAACCGTGGATGATTTTAAGGACATATTCCAGGAGAAGGAGACAGCCCTGGAAATTGAGCCGCTCCCGGCGGGGTTGTATGTGAATGCCGATGCGGTCCGCTTGACCCAGGCGGTGGGGAACCTGCTGCACAATGCCGCCAAATTCACCGGGGCGGGCGGCCTGACCAGGGTGAGCCTGCAGAGGGACGATCACCGGCAGTGTGCGCTCATCCGCGTGGCTGACAACGGTATCGGGATGAACCCGGAGGTGCTCCGGAACCTCTTCATACCCTTTCGGCAGGCAGA
>CAZQVX010000269.1:0-2120 GCA_964596845.1 uncultured Syntrophomonadaceae bacterium
CTGGGGATGAAGGAGCAGGCGATCCCCAGGGTGGTAATGGCCAGGATGGTGACGGCATCGCCGTATTCTTCAGGGAACAGTCCGGCCAGGCCCAGCGAGGCGCCAAGAATTAAAATTGCCAGGGCGAGAGCTGCGAGCAAAGGCGGCCAGGTTTTACCGCTGAAGATCCCCTGGTATGAATCGATGGCTTCGGTCTCTGCAATGTTATCCACTGCACCATCGCTCCGCAGACTTTTAAATTTGGGGAGAAAGAGATTGAACAGCCTCTGGGCTACCGAGCAGAAGAAAAGGATATAGATTAGCGAGATGACGGTGTCATAGGTGTGCATGGTTATGTATATATCAGAACTCACATGCAGCGCCGTCTTGATCGCCGCCAGGTTGGGAGTGCCCCCCGTATAGAGCCCTACCGCCATGCCGCCCAACTGCCAGGCGTAGGGGGTTTGCCCCCGGATGAGCATAAAGCCGCTCAGGGCTACTGTGACGATGGCAATTGTCGCCAGCAGCATGCAGAGGGTAGCCTTGCCGGCCAGGCGCGACCAGGCTTTTACATTCATAGAGAAGAGCAGCAGCGGCAGCGCCAGGGCCACCGCTCCCGAACTGAGCAGATCCTGCAGCTCTACCATCGCTAAGGTGAAGTTAAAGAAATTGCCGACGAGCATGCCGGCGAGATAGCAGAGGATCACCGCCCCGATGGAATTGATGAGCGGAAAACGGTAGCAGAGATAGATCACCAGGGCGGGAAAGAGAAGATAGAAAGTGATCAATACAGCCAGGTTCATTGTTTTTAAACACTTCCTCACTTGATCAGATTTGTCCCTAGGGACGCTATTTAGAGCGCAGCGAGGAAACATCCCGGGGCGCTCATCCCAGGTCCTCTTCCGCCTATATATTAATCAAATTGATGCAAAAATCCTGCATCGGAAAAGCCGGAAAAGGCCCGGCATCCCTCCTGTTCTTCAGGGCGTCGGTTCAGGGATATTGTGCTAAAGAAACATACCCTGCCTCCGGGCAACATATAAATGATTGGCGAAAGAACCACCGCTGCTTTCATCCTTTTGGGCGGATCAGAGAAGGGATGTCGCAGGGGCTAGGGCAGCGTAAACACCTTTTTCTTTTCATGTACCCCTTATGTGATGTAAATGTGATCGGAGTATGTTATTTTGGTACCTGAAAGGCAGATAAATTTTTCTGCCCGCCAATGAATATAAATTTGGCCCAGTAATATTGTTTTGTTGACGCGGAAAAACTGCAAGTTTGACTTACTGTATTAAGTTCCGGTTTGGATGACCCTGGAAAGGGGTTCTGTAAAATGAAAGCTATCTTAAAAAGCCTCACCGAACTTGGTTTGAAACGGGGTGTTGGTATATGAAAAAAAGACTGCCCATGTTGATGCTCGTTGCCTTGACTCTCATCCTTGCCTTGAGCGTGGGCTTACAAACTCCCGGCTTTGTCGGAGCCGCCCCGGAGATAGAATCGGGAACGGGGTCTGACGATGTGGTTGAGCCGGGAGACGGCACTGAACCCGGCGCCGGTTCGGGCATGCTGCCGGATAACGGAGAAGTTGATCCCGGTTCGGGTAACGGTTCTCCGCTGTCCGCTCCCCAGCTTATGGCTGCGACCTATACAGACACCATCGCCGTCAGCAAGAGTGCACAACAGGTGCAGGGCTGCAGGATGTATGAGGTAACCCTGGGCATCACCGGGACGCCGCCGCAGATACCCGTGGATCTGGTGATCGTGCTCGATACTTCCGGCAGCATGGGCAGCGGCAGCGGCTCGCCTATGGAACAAGCTAAAACGGCTGCTTCAAGCCTGGCGACGACGGTTTTGCAGAACAGCGCCAACCGTGTGGCGGTGGTCACCTTCGACTACCAGGGGCACATTAATCCCTTTACGGGGCGGCAATATAGCAACCGGAACGATTGGCGGACGGGCGATCTGGATGCTGACAGTAAAATGATTCGCAATTTTACCAATAGCATCAGCAATGTCACAGGGGAAATTAACAAAGTTGCATCCGGCGGCGGCACCAACACCGAGGCGGGTTTTATCCGGGCGAGGAATGTGATGCAGGCGGGCGGAAGGGCCGGTACCATCAGGGCTATTGTTTTTCTCAC
>CAZQVX010000270.1:0-2117 GCA_964596845.1 uncultured Syntrophomonadaceae bacterium
TAGAACACTTAACACTGCTCAGAGTTATTAGCTATGAGGGAGTAGAAACGTAGACTTAATGCGTTCTGCTCCTTTTTAATTGACGGGATTTTGGAATCTGAAAAAATAAATACCGGCAAATTTATGGATGGCGGTTTATGTTAAAATATTTTTGGGCGGGGAGGGTAGAAATAAAATGGTGAAAGCAGATCTGTTGGTCAAAAATATTGGGCAGCTGGTCACCGTTGCCGGATGCAGCTGGAAGCCGAAGCGAGGTTCCGAACTGGCTGAGCCGGGCATCATTAATGATGGGGCTGTAGCGGCCAGGGAGGGCCTGATCACATATGTTGGCTCTGCTGCGGGGGTGCCGGAGCAGGTTGAATTGATGGAGGGCGCTGCGGTCATCGACGCCGGGGGCAAGGTGTTACTGCCCGGTCTGGTTGACCCGCATACCCATCTGGTTTTTGCCGGATCTCGTGAAGATGAGTTTGAGATGAAAATCAAGGGAGCGGCCTACCTGGACATCCTGGCCGGGGGCGGCGGCATCCTCAGCTCCGTGCGAGCTACGAGGGCGGCCGCAGAAGGCGATCTGGTCAAAGTAGGAAGGAAATATCTTTCCGAGATGCTCGGCCAGGGGACGACCACCGCTGAAGTCAAGAGCGGCTATGGGTTAACGCTTGAAGATGAGATGAAACAGCTGCGCGCGATCCGGGTTTTACGGAGCTCCCAGCCCGTAGATCTTGTGCCCACCTTTTTAGGAGCGCATGCCATCCCGGAAAAATATAGGGGCAACCCCGAAGCCTTTGTCGAACTGGTCATCCAGGAGATGCTGCCTGCTGTGGCCTCTTCCGGCCTGGCGGAATGTTGTGACGTCTTCTGCGAAGAGGGCGTTTTTAATATCGAACAGAGCCGCCGTATTTTACAGGCGGCGAGGCGCCTGGGATTCAAGCTGAAGCTGCACGCCGATGAGATTGTCCCCCTGGGGGGGGCGGAGCTGGCTGCGGAGCTTGAGGCTCTTTCAGCGGATCACCTGGTGGCGATTACCCGGCGGGGCATTGAGAAGATGGCTGCTTCGCAGACGGTGGCGGTGCTTCTGCCGGCCACCACGTTCTGCCTTATGGGATCCAAATATGCACCCGCGCGAGAAATGATCGAGGCGGGGGTGGCTGTAGCCCTGGCCGGTGATTTTAACCCCGGGAGCTCACCGGTTAACTCCATTCCGGTGGTGATGGGTATCGCCTGCCGCCAGTTGAAAATGACACCGGCAGAAGCTGTTTCAGCAGTGACGATCAACGCGGCTCACGCTATCGGGCAGGCCTCCGAAGTGGGCAGTATTGAGGTGGGGAAAAAGGCGGACCTGGTTGTCTTTGATGCGGTGGATTATCGCAGTATCGCTTACCGTTTCGGGACCAACCTCGTCGAAAAGGTGATCAAATCCGGACAACTGGTCAAAGGGGGACAACCATGCAACTAGTCGAATGTGTGCCCAATTTCAGCGAAGGGCGGCGGGATGGGGTCATCGGGGAAATTGTTGCGGCCATCGCTGCCGTTCGGGGAATCAAGATCCTCGATCAATCCGCCGACGCCAGCCATAACCGCTGTGTGGTAACTTTTGTGGGAGCTCCTGAAGCGGTAAAAGAAGCTGCTTTTGACGCTGTTCAAAAGGCAGCTGAGCTTATCGATATGGAAAACCACCATGGGGAACATCCCCGCATTGGCGCTACGGATGTGATTCCCCTGATCCCGATAAGCGGTGTTACGATGGAAGACTGTGTTGCTCTGGCGCGGGAACTGGGCCGCGAAATAGGCGAAAAACTGTCCATACCGGTATATCTTTATGAAGAGGCCGCTTCCTCGGCGGAGCGGAAAAACCTGGCTGCAGTGCGCCGCGGCGAATACGAAGGGCTCAAAAAAGCAATAAGCGAGCCCGGCCGGCAGCCTGATTTTGGGCCGCTGCGCCTGCACTCCGCAGCCGGTGCTACTGCGGTGGGCGCCCGCCCGCCCCTGATCGCCTACAATATAAATCTTGATTCTAATGATGTAAAGGTGGCCCAGAAGATTGCCCGTTCAATTCGGGGCAGCAGCGGCGGTTACCCCAGCATAAAAGCCCTGGGCGTTTTGATTGAAGAAACAGGCAA
>CAZQVX010000271.1:0-2103 GCA_964596845.1 uncultured Syntrophomonadaceae bacterium
CCGCGGGAGATGAGTTCCTGCAGAAAGTCGTCGGGGTCTTCAATGATGCGCTCGGGGGCGTAAACGCCGCCCGGCAGGTGATCCCAGCGGCCCCGCCCCAGCCGCAGCGCCGCGGTAAGGCACGGTATGGAGGTGATCTCGGCGATATGGCCCACATAGGAATAGGTGCGGTGCTGCTCATTATCCGATTCATCGAGGCCATAAACATCAATCCGGCCCACGGACTGGTTTATCCCCGCGGAGGCGAAACGGCTCTCGATGCGGTGAAAGAAATGGGCCAGGGAGGCGCGGCGCTTATGGGTGCCCGAAAGGCGCAGCGCTGAGAGCAGTTTGACCAGGCCTACAATATAGGGCGGCTTGACCCCGCCGTGCAGGGTGACCTCGGTAAGGCCGGGCAGGTTGCGGGGCAGGGAGACGGATTCGGCATGCCCGGTGTAGTAAACGGGGTTTTTGCCGATGGGCTCCGGGAATTCTACCACCTTTTTACCCCCGCCGGTCTTCACGCGGACTTCCCGGCCGTCGAGCCACTGCAGGGTGGTGCCGTTGAAGATATGTAACAGGTGGGTCAGATTGGAGGGGCCGACAGACTCATCCGATCCGGCACACCAGTGCACGTTGATCCGCCGGGGTTGGGCCATGGAGAGGTAGCCTTTTTTGGAGAGGATCTGGGTGATCCCCGGCGAGTTGCCGAAGCCGGTCAGAATCTTGACCCCCTTGTCGCGGGCTTCGGCGTCAAGAGTGATCACATCCAGGTAGGCATCGTAGTCGTCGGCGATGGAAACATAAGGCCGGCCGGCCTTGATGGCCGCATGGGCCAGACGGCGCTCAAAGTGATAAAAGGGTCCGATATAGCTTATGGCCAGATCATGCTGCCGCATCAGTTCTTCTACGGCGTCGCCGTCCGTTGCGTCCACGGCAGTAGCAGCAAGTTTGGGGCTTCCTTCAGCCAAATGGCGGACCTTCTCCTCGTTTTGATCCGCCAAAGTGACCAGATCGACGTCCTTTTCATCCAGCAGCCGCGGGATTAGCGGTTCAGCCATTTCGGCGCCGCCGCCAAGCAGTAATATTTTCATCTCTCTCCCCCCAGATTAAGTGTTTTCCCTTTACTGGATCAATTATAGCAATCTTCCAAAGAAGGCGTCAACATGGTTGTGCCCGGCGCCTTCCTTTCAGGCATCCGGAGACGTTCGGACTCCAGGAATAGTTGACAGGTACCCCGTCGCTAATGCTAGAAATCTAGGGTGATGGCGTCGCCGTCGATTTGCCAGGGGGTGCCCAGATCGTCCAGAAGGCCGGTGAGCAGGGTGCGCAGGCGGGCTCCTTCCGGCCCCGTTGCAAGATAGGGTTGGCTGTCACCCAGGAGCACGGGCAGAAGTTGCATATTCTCAACGCCTTTTCGGGTGATGCGGGCTTTTAAGATGTAGGTTTCGTTGCATATAGTTTCTGAAAAGGGATAGAAGAGGAAGTTACCCAGGCTGTAGACGATGGGCTTGCCCTTGTAGATCTCGATGCCCTGCGGTGTATGGCTGTGATGCCCCAGCACCAGGTCGGCCCCGCTGTCCACGGCGAGCCTGCCGGTCTCGCGCTGCTCTTCGCTGACGCGGTGAGTATACTCGTCGCCGAAATGCAGCGATACCACCACCACGTCGGCCGCCTGGCGCGCTTTCTCTATATCGGCGACAAACTGTTCGCGCTCGCAGTAATAGAGCGCCCCCGCTTTGTCGGGGCCGGCCCGCCATTCGGGATAGACCTTGTGAAAAACCCCCGAGTAAGCCAGGACCGCTATATTAATGCCGTTGATCTCAAGCTCTGCGGCTTTACGGGCCTGCACCTCGTCCCGCCCCGCCCCGGCGCAGGCGATGCCCCGCTCTTCAAGCAGGGTCAGGGTGTCCTCCAGGGCATCGACACCGTAATCGAGGATATGGTTGTTGGCCAGGGAGACCAGGTTTATCCCCGAGGCGGCAAGGGCTTCCACAGCAAAGGGGTGGGCGCAAAAAGTGTATGTTTTTTGAATGGGAGTGCCCCGGTCCGAGATGGGGCACTCCAGATTGGCAAAAACCAGGTCGCCCTCTTTAAGAACAGGAGCGATGCGGGCAAAGGGAT
>CAZQVX010000272.1:0-2091 GCA_964596845.1 uncultured Syntrophomonadaceae bacterium
AAAATAAAAAGGCTGCCCCGGAGGGCAGCCCCTGTTTTTCATCAGGTGGGTTCTTCGGAGGGTTTGTCGACAGACTCATTTTGCTGAAAAGAGGTGCAGGGCTGTACCCCGCTCTTACCTTTCGCCGCTTTTTCACTGCGTCTTTCCGGACGGACAGCACCCTCAGCTCTGGTTGCAACGGCTTTCTCTTTTTCCCGGCGGGCGGCTTCAAGTTCAGTCAGGCTTTTCCCCTCGACGAGAGCTGTTATCTCTTCGGCATCAAGGGTCTCTTTCTCCAAAAGAGCCGCTGCAATAAGATCAAGTTTGTCCCGGTTTTCTTCCAGAATTTCTCTGGCCCGCTCATAACACTGATCGATTGTCTGGCGGATCTCCTGATCGATGGCCTTGGCAATCTCCTCACTGTAATTTCTATCCCTGGCGATATCCCGGCCTAAAAATATCTGATCCTGTTTGTGCCCCAGAGTAATTGGGCCGAGTGCATCGCTCATGCCGTACTCCATGATCATCTGGCGGACGACGGAGGTAGCCCGCTCCAGATCATTCTGGGCTCCTGTGCTGATCTCATCAAGAACCACCTTCTCGGCTACCCTTCCAGCCAGCAAGGTGGTCACCCGATCCAGCAGCTCGGAACGGGTCATGAAGTAGCGATCTTCTTCCGGGAACATGAGCGTATAGCCGCCGGCCCGTCCGCGCGGAATAATAGAAACCTTGTGCACCGGATCGGTATGAGGCAGCAGGTAGCCCACAAGGGCATGGCCTGCCTCGTGAAAAGAGACAATCTTCTTCTCAAACTCGCTGATCACCCGGCTTCGCTTCTGGGTCCCGGCAATAATTCGTTCAACCGCTTCCTCGATCTCTAATTTGCCGACTCGCTTCCCGCCGGTGCGTGCTGTTAACAGCGCCGCTTCATTGACCACATTTTCAAGGTCGGCGCCGGTAAATCCGGGTGTGGCCCGGGCAATATCCCGCAGGCTGACCTCATCGGCCAAAGGCTTATTCCGGGTGTGCACTTTCAGTATTTCTTCGCGCCCTTTTACATCAGGTACCCCGACGGCTACTTCACGATCAAACCGCCCGGGGCGCAGCAGAGCAGGATCAAGGATGTCCGGACGGTTTGTCGCCGCCAGAATGATGATCCCCTCGTTCACATCGAAGCCGTCCATCTCCACCAAAAGTTGATTTAGGGTCTGCTCCCGCTCATCGTGGCCTCCCCCAAGACCGGCGCCGCGATGCCGTCCTACTGCATCGATTTCATCGATAAATACTATGCAGGGAGAATTTCGCTTTGCATTTTCGAAGAGGTCCCGAACCCGAGATGCTCCTACCCCCACAAACATTTCCACGAAATCAGAACCGCTGATACTGAAAAAGGGTACCCCTGCCTCTCCAGCCACCGCCCGGGCCAGCAGTGTTTTCCCTGTGCCTGGCGGCCCCACCAGCAAGATCCCCTTGGGGATGCGCGCTCCCAACTCGATATACTTACGCGGATCACCCAAAAAATCAACAACCTCAGCCAGTTCAGCTTTCTCCTCGTCCGCCCCGGCTACATCATTAAAGGTGACTCTTTTTCGATCTCCTTCGTGAAGCCGGGCTCGACTCTTGCCAAAGTTCATCACCTTGTTTCCGCCGCCCTGTGTTTGTTGCATAAAAAAGAAAAAAAGACCGAAAAGCAGCAAAAAAGGTATGGCATAGGTTAGCGCAGTCTGCCACCAGCTGGGGCCCCGCGGCGGATTTGTCTCATATTCAATTTCTTTTTCCAGGAGAAGGTCGCTTAAATTATGATCGGCCGGACGGGTTGCAACAACAGTCCGCTCGTCTTTCAGTTCAGCCTGTATTTCATCACCGTAAACGGTAACCTTCTTCACCTTATCGGTCTCTATTTGCTCGATCAAGTCATTATAAGGAATTTTTTCTGGTGCTGCTCCGTTGTTGTAAAGAAACCTCATCCCGAAAAAAAAGAGCAGGGCAATTATAAGGTAAAAAATTATCTGACGCCTGAATGAATGAATCACTAACCCCCCCTCTCCACAACAGCATCTAGGATTTACTACTTTTTTATTCTAACATACCGCCTACCCATAGGCAACAGAA
>CAZQVX010000273.1:0-2090 GCA_964596845.1 uncultured Syntrophomonadaceae bacterium
CTTCTCGACCGGATGGAGACCATTCACCTGCCCGGCTATACCGAAGAGGACAAGGTGGAGATCGCCCGGCGGCACCTGGTTCCGAAACAGATCGCGGAACACGGCCTCACTGTTGATAACCTGGCGCTCTCTGAGGGGGCGATTCGCGGCATCGTCCGCTCATACACCCGCGAAGCGGGGGTGCGCAACCTGGAGCGGAGCCTGGCGGCGATCTGCCGCAAGGTGGCCCGCGAAGTGGTCAAGGATCGCGGCACCCGGGTGAGGCTCTCCCGGAAAGGCCTGCAGAAATATCTGGGGGTGCCCCGCTTTCGTTACGGCACCGGCGAAAAAGACAATGAAGTCGGTGTGGCTACCGGCTTGGCCTGGACGGAGGCCGGGGGCGACCTGCTCTCCATAGAGGTGACCCTGATGAAGGGCAAGGGCAAGATGATCCTAACCGGAAAGCTGGGCGAGGTGATGCAGGAGTCAGCCCAGGCGGCCTTTAGCTATATCCGCTCCCGCGCGGAGACTCTGGGGCTGGACGAGGATTTCTACGAGCAGACAGACATCCATATCCATGTCCCCGAGGGGGCCATCCCCAAAGACGGCCCTTCGGCGGGGATTGCCATGGCCGTGGCGCTGGCCTCGGCGCTGACCAGAAATCCGGTGCGGCGCGATGTGACCTTAACGGGCGAGATTACGCTTCGGGGGCGCGTTTTGCCCGTGGGCGGGATCAAGGAGAAGATGCTGGCCGCCCACCGGGCGGGGATCAAATACATGCTCATGCCGGTGGAGAACCGCAGAGATCTAAGCGATATTCCGGCAAATGTGCGGCGCAAAATCGAGGTAAAGCTGGTGGAGCATATGGATGAGGTTCTCGATCTGGCTCTGCTAAAGAAACTTCATAAAAGGAAGCCGCCCCGCCGGGCCATTCCTGGGGCGGAAGAAGCGCTGCCCCCGGTTACTGTGGATGATTCGGCGCTGCAGCGCCGGGATGACCCCACTCTCAGGCATTAAAGCAAGCCGTGCGCAGGGGCGGCGATTGCAAAAGCATGACCATGCTGATTAAAAAAGCCGGCCTGGAGACTGTCGCCTACGGGGAAAAAGATCTGCCCCGGGGGGGCTTGCCCGAGATCGCCTTTTTGGGGCGCTCCAACGTGGGCAAATCATCGCTCATCAACCGCCTGCTGGGGCGAAAAAAGCTGGCCTATACCAGCTCTACTCCCGGCAAAACGCGAGCCCTCTACTTTTACCGGATCAACGATGCTTTCTACTTTGTGGATCTCCCCGGCTACGGCTACGCCAAGGCCGGCAAGGAGGAGCAGCGCGCCTGGGCTGCTCTCATCGAGATCTACCTTGAGCGCCGCGAACCTCTCCGCGGGGCGGTGCATATCGTAGACTGCCGTCACCAGCCCAGCGCCGACGACCTGCTCATGTCCGGGTGGCTTCGCTACCACCGCCTGGCCGCCATTACCGTGGCCTCAAAATCAGATAAGCTCTCGCGGGGGGCTTTATCTAAACAGCTGCCGATGATCAACTCTTTGCTTGAATTGGGCCCTGATAGCCCGCTGCTGTTATTTTCCGCCCGGAGCGGTGAGGGAAAAGAACGCCTCTGGAGTGCTATCAAAACCTTGCTGGAGCAGCCCGGGCGTAGCGAAGGGTAGGGATACTGATGGAACAGACACAGAATATTCAAAACACAGCGGCCGGGGTTGATGTGGGCTCGCTCTCTGCTGAGGCAGTGCTCTTCAGCGCCGGCGAAATCCTCGCTTACACAATTATCCCCACGGGGGTTGACAGCCGGCGGGCTGCGGAAAAAGCCTTGGATTCCGCCCTGAAAACGGCCGGGATAGAGTTTGCCGACTTGAATTTAATCGTGGCGACCGGTTACGGGCGCATCAGCGTGCCCTTCGCTCATAAGCAGATTACCGAGATCTCCTGTCACGGGCGCGGCGCTTTTTATCTAGATCCCGCGGTGCGCACTGTCATCGATATCGGGGGCCAGGACAGCAAAGTAATCCGCCTTGACGACGGGGGCAGGGTGCTCGATTTTGCTATGAATGACAAATGCGCCGCCGGGACCGGGCGCTTTCTCGAAGTCATGGCTGCCG
>CAZQVX010000274.1:0-2082 GCA_964596845.1 uncultured Syntrophomonadaceae bacterium
AAAAATAAAGGGGGAAAAATAATGCTCAAGGATTGTGTTATTGTGGACGGTGTGAGGACGGCAAACTGCCGGGCTCATGCCGAGAAAGGCTGGTTCAAAAGGGTCACGCCCGATGAACTGATGACGGCGGTCTTCGATGCGATCTTCGAACGGAACAAAGCAGTCCAACCGAAAGAAGTGGAAGCCGTTTTTATCGGCTGCGCCAACCAGAGCGGTATGCAGCATGATATCGGCCGGCTGGCCTGGCTGGCCGGCGGCTTCCCCGAATCTGTGCCCACAAACACCATCTGCCAGCAGTGCCCCTCGGGCATGTCCGCCATTGAGCATGCCGCCCGGGCCATTATGTGCGGCGAGGGCGAAATCTACATCGCCGGCGGGGTAGAGGATATGCTCAATGTAAAAATGGGGCAGGGGATGGAGCCGCCGATGCGCCTTTACAGCAGATACAATCCCATGGAACTGCCCATGGGCCCCACTGCGGAAAAAGTGGCGGAGAGATGGAAGGTCTCCCCCGGGGACATGATCGAAATGGCCTACTACAGCCACAGACGGGCGGCAGAGGCCCATGATGCGGGCAAGTTTAAAGATGAAATCGTCCCCCTGGAGGGCGAAGATGAACAGGGCGAAAAGATGATCGTGGACCGCGATCAATGGATCCGAGACGATATCTCCCGGGAGAGCATGGCCTCCATGCCCACCCCTTTCAAAGAGGGGGGGCTCATTACCGCCGCTTTTTCCTCCCCCCTCACCCAGGGTGCCTGTGCCCTACTCCTCATGGAGCGGGAAAAAGCCGACGCTTTGGGCCTTAGCTATCATCTGCGCTACCGGGGAGGAGCCATGGCCGGCTGTGATCCCACGATCATGGGGGCCGGGCCCATCTACGCCGTGCGCAGGCTTCTGGAGCGGCATAACCTGGGACCCGACGATATCGACGTGGTGGAGCTGAACGAGGCTTTTGCCAGCCAGGCTCTGGCCTGCTTGCGCGAGCTGGGCCTGGAGGAGAACGCACCTTTTAAGAAGACCAACCTTTTGGGCGGAGCGCTGGCCCTGGGGCACCCCCTGGGTGAATCGGGCGCACGCATCGTCGTTACCTTGAACAACATCATGAAAAATGAACTTCCTCAGGCCAGGTACGGCCTGGCCGCCCTCTGCGGCGGCTTCGGCAACGCCAACGCCACCCTCTGGGAAAAAGCGTAGTGATTTCGGATGTTCTTTAGCCCCGGGAAACGCTCTTGCCGGGTCTGCTCTTAAACTCTGTCTCCACGAGGACGATGCCGGCAAGCATGAGCAGTGCGCCCATGTATGCTTTGGGGGTGAGCAGCTCATGGAGCAGAAAATAAGCTAAAGCCGCTGCAAAGACCGGCTCAAGGGAGAAGATGAGGCCGGCGCGGGTCGGTGAGGTGTAGCGAAGAGCATAGGTCTGCAGAATATAGCTGAAGGCTGTTGAAAATATACTCAGTGCCAGGAGAATGAGGCATGAGTGGGCTGTCTGGGGCAGCTGAGGCTTTTCAAAAATACAGGTAAACAGAAGCGCATAAAGGGCCACGAACCCAAGCTGCAAAACAGCCAGTGAAATGGAATCGCTGACGAGCCGGGTAAAATGGCCCGTGGCGATGATGTGAACCGCAAAGGTTAGCGAGCAGAGGATGCAAAGCAGGTCGCCCCGGTTCAGCCCCAGCGCCCCGTTGAATGTAAGCAAGTATATGCCCACGAAGACGAGCAAAACGCTGAGGCCCGTTTTCAGATCCAGCTTCTGTTTGAGAAAAAGAAACCCGATGATGGGGACCAGGACCCCCGAAAGGCAGGCGAGAAAACCGGCGTTCGACACAGAGGTGGATTTCACCCCAAAAGTAAATAAGATGAAGGTAACAAAAAGGATCGCCGCCAGGCCGGCCGCATACTTAAAGTATCCCTATCGGCGCCTTTCAGCCTTCTCCAGAACAGGGGCGCCATCAAAGCAAAGGCGATGACAAAGCGCTGCGCAATGAGGTTAAGCCCCGTCATGCCCTCCAGGCCCATTTTCGTCAGAAGGGTGGATGCGCCCCAGAAGGCCGCCACCAGAACCAGCGCCAGGTCCGCTTT
>CAZQVX010000275.1:0-2082 GCA_964596845.1 uncultured Syntrophomonadaceae bacterium
CCAAGGACATTCCCATAGATCTCTCGCTTCTGCACTGGCAGTATGTGGACCGCCTCTGCGGCGCCTACGCGGAGAACGACATCATCATCAACCGGGAAGCTTTTGGGCCGCTTACGGGGACTCTGGTCCCGCCCTGTCTCTCCCATGCCGTGGGGATCATCGAGGCGCTCCTGGCGGCTGAGCAGGGGGTCAAGAGCATTGCCATCGGTTACGGACAGGGCGGCAACCTGATTCAGGACACGGCGGCCCTGCGCACACTGGCCCGGCTGGGCCGGAGCTACCTGGACCGGGCCGGCTTCAGTGATGTTTTGCTGACCACGGTATTTCACCAGTGGATGGGCGGTTTTCCCCAGGATGAATCGCGGGCCATGGGTGTGATCGGCTGGGGCGCCGCTACCGCCGCCATGGGTGGGGCGGACAAGGTCATCGTCAAGACCCCGCACGAAGCCCTGGGCATACCTACAGCCGAAGCCAATATCGCCGGGCTTCTCTGCACTCGCCAGGTCATCAACATGCTGGGTGAGCAGATACTTCTGCAGACAGAGCAGCTCCGCGAAGAAGAGGCTCACATCGAGCGCGAAGTGGAGGAGATTATCAACGGAGTGCTCAAGCTGGGTGA
Source organism: uncultured Syntrophomonadaceae bacterium (assembly GCA_964596845.1). Lineage (GTDB taxonomy): Bacteria > Bacillota > Dethiobacteria > DTU022 > DTU022 > JAAZIN01. The sequence goes on from CAZQVX010000275.1 coordinate 620, forward strand.
AGGAGATCTGGCTCTGGGCACGGTGCGCTCCTTCGAAGCGGGGGTGCTGGATATTCCTTTTGCTCCTTCGCGCTGGACCAGAGGCAGTGTGATCCCGGTGCGCGACAAGGAGGGGGCCATCCGGATCCTGCGCTTTGGCGAGCTGCCCTTCTCCGCGGAGAGCCGCAATTTTCACCAGGCCAGAGTAAAGGAGAGGGGCCTCAGTGAAAAACGGGAGCCTAGCTTCCGCATGGTGATTGACGATATTTATGCCATCAGCAAGGGACGGCTGGTCGGCAAACCGAGGTGAAAAGAAAAGATGAAAATTGAAAAAGTATTCGCAGCACCGGGCCTGACCGGCTTCTACTTTGACGACCAGCTGGCTATCAAGATGGGGGCGGCGGAGGACGGCGCCGCTTACCGCGGGCGCCCGCTCACGGAGGGTTTTCGTGAAGTGCGCCAGCGCGGTGAGTCCTTAAGCATTATGCTTCTTCTGACGGGGGGAGAGATCGCCACAGGCGACTGTGCGGCGGTGCAGTATTCCGGCGCAGACGGGCGGGATCCTCTCTTTTTGGCCGAAGATTTTGCCCCCCTGGTGGAGGGGTTCCTGGCTGAACGGCTGGTAGGTCTGGAGATCGGTTCTTTTCGCAAGGCGGCCGAAGAGCTCGACGCCCTGCCGGGGCCTGACGGAAAGAGGCTGCACACTGCCCTGCGTTACGGCCTTTCGCAGGCTCTGCTGCACGCCGCATCGCTAAAGAAACGCATCCTTATGTGCGAGGTGCTGGCAGAAGAGTACGGCCTTCCTCTCATCCTGGAGCCCGTTCCCATCTTCGCCCAGACCGGTGACGAGCGCTACACCAATGCCGACAAGGCCATCATCAAACGGGCCGATGTCCTGCCGCACGGTCTTATCAACCATGTCCAGAGCAAACTGGGCCCAAAAGGCGAGAAGTTGCTCGATTACGCGGCCTGGCTGCAGCGGCGGGTTCAAGAACTGGGCGGTGAGGAGTACCGTCCCATCATGCACATCGACGTCTACGGCACCCTGGGGCTGGCTTTCGACAAAAACCTGGATCAGATCTGCGCTTACCTGGGCCGGCTGGAAAAAGCGATGGCGCCGCTGCATCTGCGCCTGGAAGGGCCCGTGGATATGGGCTCTAAAGAAGGGCAGATGGAGGGCCTGGCCAAACTTAAGGAGTTGTTAACAGCGCAGGGGAGCAGGATCGAAATAGTGGCCGACGAATGGTGCAATACCCTGGAGGATGTCCGCGATTTCGTGGATGCCGGCGCCGGGCATATGATCCAGGTCAAAACGCCCGATCTGGGGGGGCTCCACAACAGTGTTGAAGCGGTTCTTTATGCCAGGGAGCGCTCTGTCGGCGCCTATTTAGGAGGCACCTGCAACGAGACCGATCATTCGGCAAAAGTTTGCGTGCATGCCGCCCTGGCCGCCCGGCCCGACCAGATGCTGGCCAAACCGGGCA
>CAZQVX010000276.1:0-2079 GCA_964596845.1 uncultured Syntrophomonadaceae bacterium
TCGCCTTTTTCCAGTGCCTTCAGGGTTTGCTTGGTTCCGACAACCTTGCGCCGGGCCCGGCGAACCTGCTCCATCAGCTCAGCATCATCCAAAACGCCAACCTCACTTTCTGAAAGCACATGCCCGCAAAGCGCACCTAAAGAGTGTATCACCGGTGCGGAGTGTTGTCAATAAATTTATTGCCCGAAATTAGGCTCACTTTTCAACTTGAGGCGGTTCCAGGGTTCCCGGCGATGCCGCCGGCTCTTCTGAAAACTCCCCTTCGGCGGCGGATACGGCAACTTTCTCTCTCTCCATGCTATCCACCATCTCCTCGCCGGGTTCGCTTTCTGCAAACGGCAGTGCTCCCGGCTCACCCGGCGCCTGCACCTTAATGTTCCGATAACGAGACATCCCGGTGCCCGCGGGAATAAGTTTGCCGATAATCACATTTTCTTTTAATCCCAGCAATTGATCCTGTTTCCCCTTGATCGCCGCATCTGTGAGCACCCGGGTGGTCTCCTGGAATGAAGCGGCGGAGAGGAACGAATCTGTAGCTAGAGAAGCCTTGGTGATGCCCAAGAGCAGCGGACGGGCCCCGGCAGGCCGGCCGCCCTCATCCCTGACTTGTTCATTGATCTCATCGAAATAATAATTGTCAATGATCCCGCCCGGCAGTAATTCAGTATCACCAGGGTCTTCAACCTTCACTTTTTTTAGCATCTGCCGGATAATCACTTCAATGTGCTTATCGTTGATGTCCACCCCCTGCATCCGGTAGACCCGCTGGACCTCCTGCAGAAGATAGAGCTGCACCCCACGCACTCCCTTTACCTTGAGCAATTCATGGGGGTTGATGGAGCCCTCAGTCAACTCATCACCAACACTGACCTTCTGCCCGTCTTCTACTTTTAACCTGGCCCCATAGGGCACAGGGTAAATTCTGTCTTCGTGCTCTGAAATCACCCTTAACTCTCGCTTGTAGCGCGTCTCCTGGATATCAACAGTTCCGGAAACCTCCGAGATAAGAGACTGTCCTTTAGGTTTACGAGCTTCAAAAAGCTCCTCGACCCGGGGCAAGCCCTGGGTGATATCGTCACCGGCCACCCCGCCTGTGTGGAAGGTCCGCATGGTCAACTGAGTTCCCGGTTCACCGATAGATTGTGCGGCGATAGTCCCTACTGCTTCACCAACATCGACAATCTTACCGGTAGCCAGGTTGCGGCCGTAGCATTTAACACAGATCCCATGCCGGGTGCGGCAGGTAAGAGCCGAACGGAAGCGAACCTCGGTAATGCCCAGCTTGACAATTTTATCGGCAATTTCCTCATCAATGATCTCATCGCGATCCACAATAACCTCGCCGGTTTCAGGATGGTAGACCGGCTCAAGAGCGGTACGGCCGATAGCCCGTTCGATAACCTCCTCCAGATTATTGTCAAACTCAAGGTATTCGCTCAGGCTGATCCCCTGTCCCGTTCCACAATCATCCTCACGGATGATCACATCCTGAACCACATCCACCAGGCGGCGTGTAAGGTAACCCGAATCAGCTGTTTTCAGTGCGGTATCAGCCAGGCCCTTACGGGCGCCGTGGGTTGAGATAAAATATTCCAGCACCGTAAGCCCTTCCCTGAAATTGGCCTTGATGGGCAGGTCGATAATCCGGCCGGCCGGGTCAGCCATAAGACCCCGCATTCCAGCCAGCTGGGTGATCTGGGATTCGTTGCCTCTCGCTCCGGAATTGGCCATCATATAGATTGGATTGAGCGGATCCAGCCCATCCATTAGTGAATGGGTCACTTCATCTTTCGCCCGGCCCCAGATTTCAATAACGCGGTCGTATCGCTCTTTCTCAGTGATCAGCCCGCGAAGGAAATTCTCTTCGGTGGCCAATACCAACTCCTCAGCCCGCTGCAGGATTTCATGTTTGTTAGGGGGAATGACGATATCTTCAATGGCAACAGTGACCCCGGCGCGGGTAGCATAATGGAAGCCCAACCGTTTAATCCCATCCAGGATCTCCGCCGTCCGGGTATTTCCATATTTTCGATAGCAGCTGAATACCAGGTCGCCGAGAAACCCTTTTTTGATAGGTTT
>CAZQVX010000277.1:0-2073 GCA_964596845.1 uncultured Syntrophomonadaceae bacterium
TATAGATAGTCTGGGAAGCGTCAGCCAGGACCATGTAGCTGCGGCGGGAGCGGGGGTCGGCTCCTTTGATGAGCGCCCTGGTCAGGCGCAGCTGAACAGGGCTTAAGTCCTGACCCTCATCTAAGATAACATCGTCGTAGGGGTCATCAAGGGGGTTTTCGGTGAGTTTCTCCAGCCCAACCAGGGGCACATCGCCCCAGTCGCAGAGGTTTTCCGCCTCGAGCAGCTCCTGGTAGGCGGTATAGACAGCCCAAACCGCCTGGCGGTACTGGGGCGGCAGGGGTGTATTCCGCCCGAAGCGGCGCCACTGCAGGTATTGCTTCAGGCTGTGGATGCCGTTACCCTTGATCACCTGCTGGATCTCTGTGTTGAGGAAATCGGGGGTTAGCTGGGAAGCGTCTGTATTCTGGGTGTCTCCCGCCTGCCGAAGGGCCTCCTTTAAAATATCCGCCTGGCGGTTGCCCCCGACTATGTCAAACTCAAGCCCGTATATCCGCCTCAGGTAGATCACGATCCAGTTGATGACCCTGTCCACCTCCAGGTTGTCCGGCAGGGGGCCGATGAGCTCTTCAATGAGGGCCCGGTTAACGCTGTTCAGGGTTTTGGTATAGGTCAGTAGAAGGACCTTGCGGCCGGCGGCGGCCCGCTCGATGGCGCGGTAAATACCCACGGTGGTCTTGCCCGAACCGGCACAGCCGCGGACAACCATGGCGCCGGCATGGCGTGAGCCCACATAACGGGCCTGCTCCGGGTCCAGGTTCAGCATGAGCTTTTTCAGGCTGCCCCCGCAGTAGCCCTGGAGGCGATCCAGGGTGGTCTGAAAAAGAAGGTTGTCCGGGTTGTAGATGACGTGTTCCATCTCGCAATCGGTGGCCAGATCAAGCATCCAATGAAGGCTCTGCCGGGGCAGGCCGTCAATGAGCTCTAAGTCGTCGAGGCGGCGGGCTCGCTGCACCTGTTTCACCAGATGAGTGGGCACGCCCAGGATGCGCAGGTGGGTGGCGGGAAAGTAAGCAAAGGGGTTATCGGCCCCGGCATCGGAGGACGGCTGGAAGGGCAAGGCACTGCTGCTTCCGGCAGCTGTCTCGGCGCCGGCTTCGTCGGAGTACTCTATGTGCAGCCGCCCGAAAGCAGTTTGGGGCGAGAAGACATGGAGATGGGCCCGGTCGATAATGCGGTGATCGCCCAGTTTCCAGAGGCGAAGTATGCCATCATCCCAGTCATAGATAATCCGCCAGGACTGGTTGACGTAGCATTCCCACTTGCCCGGGGTGTTCTTGACACGGTGGGCTTGCAGACCGGGGTGCCCCGGATCCACCCGAAGCCTTTTGATGGTATCCATAGACTGGTTTCTTAAGGCCTGCGGGCAGGCATCCAGGGTCGCTTTAAATTCGTCGGTGAGCAGCAGTTCGAACATAGCCCTTACCGCTTTCCGCGGTTCGGGCAGTTGGATTCTTTCGGCTTAACGATCCGGATCATGGCGTAGATGTTCTGCAGGGCTCCGGCTTCCAAGTAGTTGGTTGAAAGGTTCACCTGGATTCTTTTATCGCTCATGGAGGCACCTCCTCAGTCACTATTCAATTATTTTTATATAGGGCGGCTAAATCCTCTATTGTTAATCAATTCTTTAAAATGTGCCGACTCAATTTACCTCATAGATGAGGATGAATAACTGGTCGTTTTAACGACCAGTACATAAGCGGCGCCAACACCTATTTGGGGCTGCATGGGCAGAAATCGCCTCCAAAAGGCGACAAATACTGCGTTTTATTTTGGACCAGGACCGCCTGTTCATATCCCGGAGCTAAAAAAGGTGATTTATCAGGTGACTTTTTAACAGTTAAAAGTCACTCCCCATGCTACATAATTTCCCTTATTATTATAGTAAATTACCCCAAATCTGAAAGGGGAGGAAGATATGAATATGCGCAGTCGGGGCAAGCAGAAGAGATGTCTGGCGGTTGCGATATGTTTGCTGTTGCTGTCGGTCGCTCTGGCCACAGCACTGCCCGACCACGGCGTATTGGCGGCGGTGGGGCAGGACAGCGCCTGGTCCGGCAACTGGGAGATCAT
>CAZQVX010000278.1:0-2027 GCA_964596845.1 uncultured Syntrophomonadaceae bacterium
GTCTGGGTAAGCATGCGGTTCTCAACAGTGAAATCCTCTTCCAGGAAGATGAATTTCTTGGGAATCTCATACTTGCCGAAGGAATCTTTCAAGAAGGAGGTGATCTCTTCCTCCAAAATGCCGGTGAACTCCCCGTTGGCCAAAAGATCCCCGGGACGGCTGGATGCGCCATGTTCTGCAGCCCAGCGGGCGGCTACCTCGAAATCAGGGATCACCAGGCAGACGTTGAAAGGCTTTCCGTCACCATAGATCATGGCATTGGCTACATGGGGGAGCAGCTTGATCTCCTCTTCTATGGCGGCGGGGAAAACATATTTGCCGTTCAGCAGCTTGTACTGCTCTTTAATCCGGCCGGTGATCCAGAGAAACCCATCTTCGTCCAGATAACCGCGATCCCCCGTCCGCAGGCCGCCGTCAGACATCATCACCTCGGCTGTCTGCGATGGTTTGTTGTGATAGCCCTTCATGATGTTGGGACCGTACACAATAATTTCGCCGTCCGCCGCCCCTTCTTCAACGGCTGACCCGTCGATGACCAGTCTCTGCCCGGCGAGCACCCGGCCTACGCTGCCGATGCGCCAGTTTTCCCGGCAGTTCATCGTGATGGCCGGAGCAGTCTCTGTGAGGCCGTAGCAATCGTAAATAGGCACCCCCACATCGTTAAAAAACTCGGCAATTTCCTTATTCATGACGGCGCTGGCTGTAAGCGAACCCACCACCCGCCCGCCCAGGGCCTCCCTGATTTTGGAGAAGACCAGCCTGTCGAGCAAGGCTAATTTCATGTTGACAGCGGGGCTGCTTTTCCCCTGTGCCTCAAGTTCCCTCTTCTTTTTGGCAGCGGCACAGGCGGCGTCAAAAAGTTTCTTCTTAACCCCGCCGGCGTCGCTCATCTGCATCTGGATGCCGTCATAGATCTTATTGAAGAGGCGGGGCACGCAGATGAGGTAATGGGGCTTGACGATCTTGATGTCCTCGGTCAGGGTGGCGACATCTCTCATGAAACCGATGGAGCCGCCGAACTGGATCCAGTTGTTGATCTCGGCGCTGAGAGCGTAAGAATGCGCCCAGGGCAGCATGGAGATGGCCACACACTCCTCATTCAATTCGGGATAGATGGCGTAACCGGCCCTGGAGCAGTAGGTCAGGTTACCATGGGTCAGCAGGACTCCCTTGGGATCGGCTATAGTCCCGGAGGTGTAAATGAGGACAGCAATGTCGTCATGGTGGGGAATTTCCGGATCAGCGGGGTATTCCTGCCCCATCCTTTCCAGAGCGGCCAGGCTATTGTCGCTCTCTGATTCCATCACGTAAATATACTCGAGGGTCTCGATCTCTTTAGGGAAGTCTTTAACCTTTTCGTAAATCTCCGGGGTGGATACAAGCAAAAATTTGACTGTGCTATCCCTGATAATGTATTTCCAGGTTTGCACGAGCTCCTGTTCGTACATGGGGATGTAACGGGCCTTCCGGCCGTAAGCGGCAAAGGCGAGCACCGCCCATTCCGGCCGATTTGCGGAGATGATGCCCACGCTGTCCCCTTCACCGATGCCCAGCCGGGCCAGGCCGCCGCGGGTATGGTCAATGCGCCGGCCAATTTCACCATAAGTAATAGGATCCAGGGTGCCCCGGTCATTGTGCATCCAGAACAGCACATTGTCCCTGTATTTATTTTCGCTTTCAGCCCACCATTCGACAAGATTGTCCGGCTTTTCATAGATCCACATAAGTATTCCCTCCGCTCAGGTTGTAGTCCCCCGCATGTAAGAAGCGCTGTGATGGTGCAGACAATTTGAAGTCTTAATCCTATTGCTCACCTTCAAACTTCAACGAATCTTGTCTACTTCCTGCCTGTTTTAAATTTAATCCTATAGTTACCTTGTAAATCTTTTTCCTCCCCTAAACCACCATCCGGGGAACCGGCCCCGGTTTAATTTCAAATTTTAAATTTAAATTTATTTTCAAAATCACCCTGAGGGTGATTGACTTTATTGTCTTTTATAGATATGTTACATCTGGTATTAAAAAAC
>CAZQVX010000279.1:0-2009 GCA_964596845.1 uncultured Syntrophomonadaceae bacterium
GTGATCTTTTAGCCGCTGCAGATTGTAATGGCTGAGGCTATCCTTTTCCCGCTTCAGCCGCCGCCTGATGTAGTCGCCGAAGGCGGAGTCGATCTCGCAGCCCACACTGTTCCTGCCGCAGGCCATCGCCGCCAGCATAGTCGTGGCGGTGCCCAGGAAGGGGTCGAGCACAGTGTCACCCATAAGAGAGTACATATTGATAAGGCGAAAGGGCAGCAAAAAGGGATAGGCTGCGCTTCTCTTTCTCAAGTTAGAGCCGCCCATGCCCTGGCCCGCTCCTTTAAAATCCCAAAGATCGGAAAACCACCGGTTCCGCTCCTCCCAGAAATAGCTACTCTGCCTTCTTGTTTTCTTCTCTTTGGGGGCGCTGAAGACTCTTTTGCCCCCCTTGCGGAAGATAAGGATATACTCGTGCTCCAGGGTCACGTAGGCACCGGCGGGGAGCATCCCCGAGCCCATGAACTTGTTGGGCGCGTTGGTCTGCTTACGCCAGAGGATCGCCGGCAGAAGATCAAACCCCAGCCCCACGAACTTGTCCTGAATACGCGAGTGGTTGGCAAAGAGCTGAAAGCGATCCTTGACCGTGCGCACAGCGTCGCCTATATTGATACAGGCAATGGCCCCTTCTTTCATCACCCGATGTAGTTCAGCCCAGACATCGTCCAGGGCCAGGTGCATCGATTCAAAGGCTTTTCGGGCATAACCCTGCTCCAGGTATAGTCCCACCTCCGGATTCAGCCGGGCAAAGAGTTCGTCCCACATTTCGATCATGGGGTAGGGCGGAGAGGTGACCACCAGTTCGACGCTCCCGTCAGGCAGGGCGCCGAGCTTTCGCGAATCGCCATAGATAATCCGGTGCGTTGTCTGCAAAGCTGCACTTCCTTTTGCCCCCAGGCGCCGGGCGCCCGCACCAGGGGTTTAACTCAGGCCGGCGCCGCCGCCTGCGGCGCCGCCTTTAACCAATTCTTTAGTTCTGGAATAGCGCCCTTAACTCCTGCCGCACCGGATAACAGCCTCACCAGGCCCGGCCCCTTAATAAAACAGAGAGGCGAAAAATTCGCCTCCCCGGCAAGCTTAATTCTATTGTATACAGGCGATCCGCCTGCTTTGTATCGGAAATCTATTCTTCGTCCTCGATCCGGGGGCAGCCGCCGCCCCGTCCGTGCCGCCCATGCCCTTGTCCAGGATTCTGGTGCTCTCCCCGGCAACGAGAGGCTCTCTCCTGTATCCGCTCTCTTATCGCATCGGGAAGCTCTTTGAGACACTCATCCCTCATAGCCTTGCGCTCGGTCTTGAATTCTTCGCGAAGAGCTGCCCTGGCTTCTCTCCGCTCCCTTACCGCTTCAGACGTCTGATTAAGGCACTCTTCCCTGTGAGCCTCACGCCCGGCTCTGAATTCCTGGCGCAGCGCATCCCTTCTCGCCCTGAACTCTTCGCGCGCCGCCCTGAATTGCTCCTGCTGCTCCTCGGGGCTCAGGTTTTCACATTCGTTCCGGCAAATTCCCTGGTAACCATTTCCGCGATTTTTATTGCGGTTTTCCTCCTTGTTAGCGGCATAACCCACCTGAACCGCCAGCACCACTACCAGAAGAAGCGCGATCGCAATTATCGCTGCTTTCTTTTTCATGCTTCCACCCTCCTTCAGCTAACCCCATTATAACAGCTATTGAGTCAAAACTGTAACATATTCAAACCAAAAGAATGATCTATTGATCTATTGATCACCACCGGGGAAACGGTGAAATCTTTCCTTGATCCCGCCTGACAGAAGGAGTACCGATGCGTGTCCGGTATAATATAAGTATAGGTATGATTATAGATACAGGTGTATGCATGGGAAAGATACATTTGACATACTGGAGGTTGGAGCAATGGTTATCAGGCTCTTCGGCCATAAATTCAGGCTGCTGCAGCGGCTGCAGAGCAAAAAAAACCGGGTCTATCTGGTGGAAAGTGCGGCCGGGCGCTTTGTGCTGAAGCTTTACCGGGCGCCGCACCACCTGAACTCC
>CAZQVX010000280.1:0-2006 GCA_964596845.1 uncultured Syntrophomonadaceae bacterium
GCCATTATCATTATCGTCGTGCGCACCGCTATTGAAGACAGGCTGCTCCTTGATCAGCTGCCCGGCTACCGCGAATATACGTCGAGGGTCAGGTACAGACTGCTGCCTTTGATCTGGTAAGGCCTTTATCTTTTGCCTTACCAAAGGAGATCAAGGCGCTTTTTCCAGTAGATCTGGGATTCATGGGCAACGAGTCAAAGTAATCGTCTCTGTGGCTCATGGCTCACAGTTCTTTTTTAAAATGTGCGGCAACTTCCTTGAGCAGTTCGAAGGAGCGTTCTACGGTGGCCTCCCTGTCCGCATTGATGAGGCAGCAGCGGGAGGGGGCAAACCAGGCTTGCTTGAGGAGCTGTTCCCGCGGGATGCCGCCCTTCTCCAGGTAGGACCAGAACTCTTCGATCTTGGATATCATGGATTCAAGGTCCTCCAGGGCGAACTCCTCTATCAGCGTTGGAGTGATCCCCCAGGAGATAATCGCTCCCCGGTCCAGGAAAGACTTGATCTCATCGCGGTAGCGCGAAAAGATGTAACCGTTGCTCAGCACATCCAGGGAGAGGATATCCAGGTCCAGGCCGAGCAGGAAGGACCAGTCGGGGTTGCCGCAGAGGTGGACCCCTTTGGGTCCGGGGAAATTATCCAGAAAAAGGCGATAATCGGCGGAAGCCCTCTCGCTGGTATAGCCGGTAAAAGAGGCGAAGAGCATCTCCAGGCCGGGCTCGTCAACCCAGACAAAGGCTCCGGGGTGGACTCGCATCAGCTCATTGTACTGGGCCTGCAGCTTCCTGGCGAAGAAATCAAAAATAATCTCGCGCACATCATCGTGATAGATGATGGGACGCCTTTCGCTGTCCTGGATTTTCATCCCGAAGCTGACGGGGCCGATATTCTGGCCGCGGATGCAAGGATAGGCTGTCAGATCCTTCTTCAGGAATTTATGGTAAACGGCGCTGTAATCTGGGGAGAGGCGAAAGTAGGACTCGTCCTCCCAGTGAGACAGATATTCCTCCAGTTCCACATAAAATCGTTCCAGTGAGAAATGGATTTCCCGCCTTGCCGGATCCAGCGTGATCCCCGGGAAATGCTCCGAGGCCTGCGCATACATATCCTCAAAAAAACTGACCCCGGGCAGTTGCGGCCAGAAAGGGATATCGAGCGATAGCGAGAGCTGCAGCGCCCTCTCCACATCAGTGTGCGGCAGGATACCCATGGCTGTAGTCAGGCAGTTGCCTTCCAGTTTCACCCTAAACACCTCCAAATTCACGAGTCAAAGGGATTGAGTCAAGAGGACGGTAATTTTGACTTATGACGTTCAATATCTCTCCGTGCTTCATCCATTGCTTTCAGGCTAAGAGCATCCGGTCGTTTTCCAGGCGGGTACCGCTGCGGCTTTCAAAATATTTGATCAACCGCTCTACCGTCATTTCCGACCGCTCTTTGCCGGCTAGATCGAGGATGATCCGGCCCTCATGCATCATGATCGTCCGGCTGCCGTATTCCAGGGCAGCCTTCATATTGTGGGTGATCATGATCGTCGTCAGCCTCTCTTCAGTGACAAATCTGCGCGTGAGATAGAGCACTTTTTTGGCGATAGCCGGATCCAGCGAGGCGGTGTGCTCGTCGAGCAGCAGCAGTTTCGGCTGGGCCATGGTGGCCATGAGCAGCGTGAGCGCCTGGCGCTGCCCTCCTGAAAGCAGCTTCACCTTCTGATCGATCCTCTCTTCCAGCCCCAGATCCAGCAGGGCCAGGCGTTTACGGAAGAGGGCCAGGTCGGCCCTGGTAATGCCGGGGGTAAGACCATGCGATTTTCCTTTGGCCCAGGCGATGGCCATGTTTTCGGCGATAGTCATGTCGAAAGCGGTCCCCAGCAGCGGGTTCTGGAAGACCCGGCCGATGAAACGGGAGCGCTTATGCTCGGGGCTGAAGGTGATATTGCTGTTGTCAAGAGCGATGCTGCCGCAGTCAATCTCATATACTCCCGAGATGCAGTTGGTCAGGGTTGACTTGCC
>CAZQVX010000281.1:0-1995 GCA_964596845.1 uncultured Syntrophomonadaceae bacterium
GTTGAACCCGTGCAATAAATCGGCTAAACCAACACTCACAGGACCGGAAAGACCGTCGCGAATACCAGTCAAACCTTCAACAATACCGCTCTCACCATCGTCTGCCGTGTTCTTGTTAAACCCATGTAATAAATCAGCTAAACCAACACTGACAGGACCGGAAAGACCACCGTAAATACCGGTTAGCCCTTCAACAATACCGCTCTCACCATCGTCTGCCGTGTTCTTGTTAAACCCAAACAGAAGGTCACCCAGACCTACGCTCACCGGACCGGAAAGGCCACCGTGAATCTCTGCCAGACCGGGGACCATCTGCCTGTCAATGGCGCCCTTCATCGTCTTTAAACCGGGTGCCATCTGCCCCGCAATGCCGCCACCAACAGTTACCAAACCGGGGACCATCCGGCCCTCAATGGCAGTGATCATCTGGCCCAGGCCGGGGCTCATCTTATCTGTGAGCCCACCACGAATGTCTCCCAGGCCGGGGACGACCTTGTCGGAAATGCCGGCGAGGATGCTGCTCAGCCCCGGCAGGATTTGCCCGTCGATGCCATTCTTCATCGTCTGTAAGTTGCCGGCGATATCCTCGTCCAGCGCTGTGCCCAGAGTGCCAAGCCCGCCGACCAGCTGTTCATTGCCGGCCAGAAGCTCGCCCACTCCACCGTAAATTTGATCAGTGCCGTCATAAAGCTGGCTTAACCCGAACATGACAAATCCCTTTTTCGGCGCCTCATCTGAAACTGCGCCCATAGCGATAAATAAAACCAGGCTGACAATCATAACCGGGACTGCGATTTTGCGGATTACGGCTTTGTCTGACTTCACTCATTTCCCCCCTTTTCTTTTCTTGTTTCTAATATTTAGCAGAACTCCAAAGAAACAGCCTGCCCTCCCTTCCAGGTAGTAAGGCTGATTGAATTATAAGCCTATTCTTTCATATTTATTCGTCAATATTATAAAAAATCCTCTTCAATATTCCCCCGAGTGTGAACATTTTGTCTTTGGGTGGAGGGTGAAAGGGGGAAAGTGTGAAACATGATACGATTGACGAGCCGGGCAGATTTTAAAAGGATCTGGGTCTTCAGGGCAGCACGAGAATAAAAAAAGGCACACTTTAACTAGAGCAAACTAAAGTGAGCCAAAGTAACCCCGGCTGTTGCCTGTGCGACTAGGGCTTTATTCTAAATTCCCAGGCGCAGTAGTATTCTTCGGGGTGGGGATCGGGCGGGCAGGCCAGGCATCTGGTCTCAATGCGGGGATCGATGGTCCGGGCAAAGCCGCTGTACTCTACCAGACCCACCGGCTTGCAGGGGAAGTCGGGCAGATTTTTCCGCTTGCGGGCCGATTGAACCCGGCAGTCATTCATCCGAAATATAAGGAGGCCCTCTTCCGGCTCGAGGATCTCTTGCACATTGACAAAGCTGTAGAGTCTGTACTGCAGAGCCTTCTTTAAGGCATCCAGACCGCCGCCGCTTTTTAACCCAAGAAAAGCCATGATCCGCTTTGCCTCGATTACGGTGAACCTCTCCCAGGCGGCGGCGTCAAGCCGGATCGCCTCCTCCATGCCGTGGGCATTTTCAACAGCCTGGAACCAGAGGCCGTCGTGAGCCAGCCAGCGTTTGGCGAAGTCCGTGAGTAGTTCGCGGAGTTGATCATTGGATAGGCTTGATGCGTCCATGTCAGTACACCTCCTGCAACCTGAAAATACGGATATGCACAAAACCGCAACGGCTGGTTCCGAAATCCTTCGCTGCACCTCAGCATGACAACGATGCTTTCCAAACTTCCGACTTCTAACATCCAACATCCAATACGCAGCCTTCAAGCGGACTCAGGGCCGGTGGATTGTCGAGCGTTCCGGTGAGGCGGCAGGGATCAGTGGAGATCAGCAGCCGGGCGGGCTGTAATCCGGGCGGCAGGTTGAGTTCCTGTCTGTGAGAGGAGAAATTAAGGGCTACCAGCAGTTTTTGTTCCTCCAACTCCCGCAAGTAAAGG
>CAZQVX010000282.1:0-1968 GCA_964596845.1 uncultured Syntrophomonadaceae bacterium
AGGGCGAAGGGGGTCCCATCCACCAGGATTGCCACCCGGCCCTCCAGCAGCGAAGCGATGACTTTATCCGGCCTCTCGGTATTATAGGCCAGAGGGAACAGGGTGTAGGGGTTGTCTTTGATAAAATCCTCGATATAGCCTGTGCCGAGGACGGCGTCTATATCGATCTGCTGCAGCCTGGAGCGCGCTTCGCGGACCAGTTTATCTTTGGCCAGCCCCTTGATATAGACCAGGGCAACCTCGGTTTGGCTGAGCCGGCCCAGGGTCATGGATTCGATCCAGAGCTGGGGGATAGGCAGGCGCAGCCGGATGAGGGAGCTGTTCGTGCGCAGATTTTCGATGAAGCCGTCGCGCGGCCCGCGCAGGGCGGATTCATTTGCCGGTTCGCTGACGGGCCTGGTCTGAGGCTCCCTGGTGTCGCAGAGGAGTACCCCGGCGCTCCCCTCCAGCATGACGGCGGCTGCGCCGCGAGCCATACCGGAGAAAAGGTCGGCGATATTTTCCGCAGTGTTTACCTGGTCAGATGTAAGCAGCTGCTCCCGGGCAATTTTTAGCCCCTGACCTTTTTTCAGAGCTATCTCCAGTTTTTCTGCTTCGATGATCAGGTTGCGAATAATTTCTTCTGCGGATCGTCTGTCAATGAGCCCTTCCAGGTAGATCAGCGCTGCGGGCAGCCCTCCGGTCATGAAGCGGCGGGTAGTAAGATCATAGCTGGAACCGCCGGCTTTGTTGATCGCTTCAAGGTTGCCTTCGAGATTCCCCGTTAACTTTTTTTGCGCTGCCTCCGCCATGAGAACACTGAGATCTTTCTCAGCCTCTCGCGTCAGAGTCCGCCTGCCCTTGCCGAAAAATCTTTTTAGCCGGTTTAACAAAGGCTTCATCCCTCCGCTGTTATTTTTCATCTCCGGCCGAAAAATATGTAAGCGGTACCTGAAACAGGAGCAAATACACTGATGACGGGGTATGAAAACAAAACAAAAAATGTTAAACTTACCCTAGAGGGACTGCCTTTGTGGGGGTCGATGAAATATCAGGTTGTCCGGCAGGGCGGGCAGTTTTGTCCCGCCGGGATCTTGGAGATGATAAGATATCAAAAGGAATGGGGGAACATCCTTGCTTAAATTTAACGGCCAGTCGGAGATCACTAAAATTGAAAGCGTGCTGATAAAAGATGTGCGCAGCGCCTGGCTGAGCCAGGGACATATGGATACCTGGTGGCGCGATCTCTACTATCCTGCCCCCCCTGATTTTAAAAAAGCGGTGGCGGAGTATGAACATTTTGCCGGGCTGCTGAAAGAACATATCCCCGGCGTGGTTGAGCTGCCCGAAAATGAAAAGGTCTCGCCTGACTCTCTTTACCCGCGCGATCCGGTGGTGATCACTAAAGAGGGGGCCGTTCTTTTAAATATGGGCAAAGAGCAGCGCCGTCCTGAGGCCGGGGCGATCCGTGAGTATTTCAAAGAAGAGGGTATTCCCATTTTGGGCTCCATTATCACCCCGGGGACGATGGAGGGGGGCGATCTGCTCTGGTTCGATGAGAAGACGCTGGCGGTAGGCCTGGGTTACCGCACCAACCGTGAGGGGGTTCGCCAGTTGCGAGAACTCGTCGGCGGCTTCGTGGATCAGGTCATTGAGGTACCCATGCCCCACGGTAACGGACCCAACGAGTGCCTGCACCTCATGAGTGTCATCAGCCCGGTTGACGTAGATCTGGCGGTGGTTTTCTCGCCTTTAATGATCGTCCCTTTCCGCAATTACCTGCTGGAAAGGGGGATCAGGCTTATCGAGGTGCCCATTGAGGAGTATGAGCGGTTCGCCTGCAATGTTCTGGCTTTCGAGCCTCGCAGGTGCATTACCGTCGACGGCAACCCGCACACCCGAAAGGCGCTGGAGAAGGCAGGCGCCGAGGTTTACGTCTATCCTGGAGAGGAGATTACACTCAAAGGCGGCGGCGGCCCCACCTGCCTG
>CAZQVX010000283.1:0-1964 GCA_964596845.1 uncultured Syntrophomonadaceae bacterium
ATGTTGAATCAATGATCCGCGATCTCGTAGAGACGGCGATCCGGATTGTCCAAAATGAGCGGATGCAAAGCGTGGAAGAGAAAGCGGCACAGGCGGCCGAGGAGAGGCTGGTAGATTTACTGGCGCCTCTCCCCAAAAAAAAGCGCCGCCAGGTAAACCCTCTGGGTCTGCTCTTCTCCTCTGCGCCTCCCGCATCCGGAGAGGTAAATGGGGATGAGGCCGGTTTTCAGGAGCGCCTGAGTCAGGCACGAGATGCACAGAAACTGGTCTCTGAAAAGCTGAAAGGTGGCGAACTGGAGGAGCAGTATGTAGAAATCGAAATCGAGGACCGGCGGCCACCCATGCTCGAGATATTTTCCGGGCAGGGGATGGAGGAGATGGGGGTTAACCTGCAGGATATCCTGGGGAATATAATGCCCTCACGCAAAATCAAGAGGAAGGTAACCGTATCCGAAGCCCGGCGAATATTGAAACAAGAGGAGGCGCAGAAACTCATTGACATGGATGCAGTTATATCCGAAGCTGTTAACAAAGCCGAGCAACTGGGGATTATCTTCATCGACGAAATTGACAAGATCGCCGGCAAGGAAGGTTACACTACGGGGCCGGATGTTTCCCGGGAGGGTGTACAGCGGGACATCTTGCCCATAGTGGAAGGGTCAACGGTGGTGACAAAGTACGGCCCGGTTAAAACCGATCACGTGCTCTTTATTGCCGCCGGCGCCTTTCATATGAGTAAACCGTCAGATTTAATCCCTGAGCTGCAGGGCCGTTTTCCCATCAGAGTCGAGCTGCAGAGTCTTTCGGAGGAAGATTTTAAGCGAATCCTTACGGAGCCGAACAATGCTTTGCTTAAACAGTACACTGCGCTAATGGAAACTGAAGGGATCTGCTTAACCTTCACCCCGGAAGCGATTGAAGAAATTGCCCGTGTAGCCTGTGAGCTAAATCAAGAGATGGAAAACATCGGCGCACGCCGCCTGCATACAATTATGGAGAAGGTCCTTGAAGAGATCTCATATGAATTGCCAGACCTCGGCACCAGAGAAATAATCATCGATAGGGGGTATGTGAGGAATAAATTAATTAAAATAGTTAAAAATAAAGACTTAAGTAAATATATCCTTTAAAATGAAAAGAAGGTAGGTGAAAGATGTGATTTCTTCTCCCTTGCTTGAGAAGACCCGTCGCATCAACAAAATTCTTCAGAAAACAGCAGGTCAGCATGTGGATTTTACAGAAGTTGCCGACGTTTTAAAAAACGTAATCCATGCCAACATCTACCTCGCTGACCGCCAGGGCGAGATTTTGGGCTACGCTCTTGTGGATGAGTTCGAATGCGAATTGATGGTCAACAATGTCTTGAAGGAAGGGCGTTTCCCCGAGTATTACAACGATTTTCTTCTGCGGAGTGAGGAATCGCGGGTAAATGTGCGCCAGAAGTCGAACGACTGCGTATTCCTTGAAGCCGAACGCTGCCTCTTTACAGACAAGATCATCTCCGTGATCCCCATCGCAGGCGGCGGAAAACGCCTCGGCACGCTGCTCCTGGCCCGCTTCAATGATGATTTTAACGCTGAAGATCTGGTGCTGGCAGAAACAGGGGCTACCGTGGTGGGTATGGAAGTCCTGCGCGCCAAAGCGGAAAAAATTGAGGAAGAGGCCCGCAACAGGGCTGTCGTCCAACTGGCTATCGCCACACTGTCTTATTCCGAACTCGAAGCGGTCGAGCACATCTTCGAAGAGCTCGGCGGTGACGAGGGGCTTCTGGTGGCCAGTAAAATTGCCGACCAGTTGGGGATTACCCGCTCGGTGATCGTCAATGCGCTGCGTAAGTTTGAAAGCGCGGGGGTGATCGAATCTCGCTCCCTGGGAATGAAAGGCACCTATATCAAGGTGCTCAACCCGTACCTGTTGGAGCACCTGGCGAAAAAGTCAAAAACATTTCCCTAAAAGCACTGTCT
>CAZQVX010000284.1:0-1962 GCA_964596845.1 uncultured Syntrophomonadaceae bacterium
GTGCGGGCCATGTGCACGCTGTGGGCCGTGGTTTTAAGCTCCGCCACACGATCTACCTCAATTACTTCTGTCTGATCATTTATGAAATAGGGGTCATCCCTGATTGCTTTGGTAATCATTTCAAGATCGGCCCCTTTCTCAAGTTCTACGTAAACATCGCGCCGGTGGCGCCCGAAGCCCAGAGGCAGGGTTAGCGAGAGGGCGTTCTTTACCCCCGGGATTGCTTTTGCGACCGTGGTGTGTCCCATACTCAGGCCGGGGCCAAAATTCGTATAGGTGATCCCTTCCGGCGCAATGACGGTAAAAAGCATCCGGATGATGGAATCTGTACCCGGGTCCCATCCTGCGGCAATTACCGCCGCCCGCCCATTTCCCCGGGCAAGGGTGTCCAGCTCCTTCCTTAAGGTGAGCATCGCCTCGCCGTGGATGTCATATCCATCCACTGTATTGATGCCATTTTGGAGATAGAGCGGCGCCATCTTTGGAACCAGTCTTGAGGGGACGGCCAGAAGGGCTGTGTCAACTCCCCCCAGATCTTCCACGCGGACGGCTACCGGCACATCTGCGGGGCCACCGCCGGGGGCCCGCCTGACCACTCCGGCCAACTCCATGTCGGGGGCCTGCCTGATGCATTCGACCGCCTCCCGGCCCACATTGCCGTATCCCACCACGCAGACCCTGGTTTTCTTCAAGCCCGATCACCCCGTCAATAAAATATTATGGTCCACCCTGCTAATCTATTAAATATGCGAAGCCGGCCGTTGGGATGAACAGATCTTTACAGGGTGTCCGGAGCGGGATAAAACCTGGAGGGATTTCTCTCACCGGAGCCGGAAGGTAAAACAGGCGCCCTCATTGAAATAAAAGATGATCACCGGGTTACGAAATAGTCTTCTGAGGAGTACAGATACGTGATAGATTATAAAAGCCGGATCAGGATCTGATCAAGCCTTCGGGGAAAAAATGTGCATCTAGGGCTGGGGGGAGGACGACATGACCGCATCCAGTAAAAAACTAACCAGGGTGGGATGGAACGCCCTTTTTACGCCCCTCCGAATGCTCCTGATTTCCGCCGGTTGTTTTTTTATTGCGGCGGGACGGCTTGATCTGTTCCGGGGCCGGCTTTATTACCTTCTGGCGTTGGTGATTTCAGTGTGCGGCGATCTTTTCCTTTTTTACCGGTCACCGGATCTGCTAAATAAAAGGGGGCGCATGGGGGAGGAGACGCTGAAAGCGGACAAGATCCTGTTGCTGCTCCTCTTTGGCGCCAACCTGGTCGCCTTGCCGGTAATTGCCGGTCTTGATGCAGGACGTTTCCGCTGGTTGCCCTTGCCCGGCTTCTATATTTACGCAGGTATGGTGATCCAGGTGATCGCCTCTCTGCCGGTCTTCTGGGCCATGCTGGAAAATCCTTTCTTTGAGGGGACCATGCGCCTGCAGAAGGATCGCGACCAGTACGCCGTAAGCAGGGGTCCGTACAGGTATATCAGGCATCCCGGGTATCTTGGCATGGCCCTGAATACACTGCCTTTGCCTTTTATTGCCGGCTCAGGGGCAGCCCTGATTCCGGCTCTGTTAGCCATTATCATTATCGTCGTGCGCACCGCTATTGAAGACAGGCTGCTCCTTGATCGGCTGCCCGGCTACCGCGAATATGCGTCGAGGGTCAGGTACAGGCTGCTGCCCCTGATCTGGTAAGGCCAACTCTCGTCGGCCCTCTCTCTGGGCGAAGATATGATTTTTGTTTGTTCTGACAGTAGGTTACTGAAACTGGCGGCAGACTGCGGCTTGAGGATATTCAACCCGGTCGGAGGTGATTAACCTCCGCTAACCTCACTTACTGCGATATTATAACTGTGCTGCAGTGTTTATCAGTAGATCTGGGAACATAGCAATGAGCCAGAGTCACCGTCAGATTGTGTGGTAATCCTAAATAAAAGGAAGTAAAGGCGCTCAATAAAT
>CAZQVX010000285.1:0-1960 GCA_964596845.1 uncultured Syntrophomonadaceae bacterium
GATGCAGCATATAATCGTTTTTCCATGCAAATAGCGCAGGCAACGCAAATGCCTCGATAGGGAAAGCGCTTGAGCATGAGCCTGTTTTCGGTTATAATACTTTTACTCGGTGCCGGCATAGCTCAATGGTAGAGCAGCTGAATCGTAATCAGCATGTTGGGGGTTCAAGTCCTCTTGCCGGCTCCATATTGACGGGGGCGGCGGTCTTTTTGACCGCCGCCCCTAAATTTATCCTGCCTCGAAAATGCACACCTGCCGCTGTCAAAAGTAACGCCTCTTAACCTTCAAGGATAATCTGTTTATCAGGCCAGGAATAATTATGTCGAAATTGTTCAAAATAAGGGATAAATCTATTTGAAAGGGATGGCGGCAAATGGCGGACATTTTAGTGACCCTGGCCGAGACGCGAGAGAATCTTTTACGGGAATACATCATTGCCAAAGGTGCCGAAAGAGCGACAGTGCTCGCCAACATTCTAGAGATCGAAGCGGAAATCGAATCGGAAAAACAGAGACGGCAGCTGGCACAGCCTCTGGCCTAAAGGTTTGGCCAGGCTCAGTTCCACGGCGGGGTTTCCCGCCGTTTTTTTTATAAGTGGCCGGAATTGGGTAATGTTTGCTGCAAAAGAAAATATATAGTATGCTTACCTGGACAGATTATACTGGAATAGGGAGGTTTGTTGTGCAAATAGATCCGGCTCAACTGCAGCGTCGTTTTTCCGACACCGGCTATATCGTAGATCAAGGTTCAGTTCTTACTGTATTTCTGGCCCTGAAGCTGCAAAAACCGCTGCTTATCGAAGGCGCCCCGGGTGTAGGAAAAACCGAGATGGGTAAAGTGCTGGCGGAAGTCCTGGAAACAGAATTGATTCGCCTGCAGTGTTACGAAGGACTTGATGAGACCAAGGCGCTTTATGAATGGAATTACCAGCGCCAGCTGCTGCGAATTCAGATTGGGCGCAGCCACGAGGGGAAGCACATAGAAGAAGAGGATCTATTTTCGCTTTCATACCTGCTTGAAAGGCCCCTGCTCAAGGCAATTCGATCTTCCCGCAGAGTGGTCTTGCTCATCGATGAAGTTGACAAAACCGATCCCGAATTTGAGGCTTTCTTATTCGAGGTCCTCTCAGATTTTCAAGTATCCATTCCCGAACTGGGCACACTGAGAGCAGAAAACATCCCCGTGGTTATTCTGACCAGCAACAGCGAGCGGGAGCTTTCCGATGGTTTGAAAAGACGCTGTCTTTATCTCTATTTTGATTTTCCCAGTGTGGCCAGGGAGACGCAGATCATCCAGACCCGGGTTCCCCAGCTGGGAGAGCGTTTTGCCGGGGAGATTGCCCGGGTGATCGCCCATATCCGCAGCCAGGAGGAGCTACGGAAGAAACCATCCATTGCCGAGACTCTTGACTGGGCGCAAGCCCTGGTGGCTTTGGGGAAAAAGCGGCTTGACGGTATCCTGGTGTCCGACACCCTTAACCTGCTGTTGAAGAACCGCCAGGATCAGCTCTTGTTCCACCGCAAAATTGGCAAGGGGGGCATTGATCAGCTGCTGCGAAATCCCGGCGGTGGAGAGGAAGAATGTTCATGTCCCTGAGCGTGCCGCCGGAGCGCTCTTTTGAAGAGAACATGGCTCTCTTTGCTGCGCTGCTGCGGGCTGAGGGGCTGCCCCTGGGGACGGCGGAGTTGCTGGATGCCTTAAAGGCGTTGGAGCATATCGACATTTTGGGGCGGGACGATTTTAAATCGGCTCTCAGGGCCACCCTGGTAAAGAGTCACCGCGATCTGGAGATATTTGAAGAGGTTTTTGAGAACTATTTTGTTCCGCCGGAGATCCAGGTCAGGCAGGCCCGGGAGGCGGTTCGGCAGCAAGAGCAGCAGAAGATCAGGTTGGAAAGTGCGGCGGAAGAACTCTCCTTCAAAGGGGAGCCCCTGGATCTCTCCAGTGAGGAGATGATTCT
>CAZQVX010000286.1:0-1941 GCA_964596845.1 uncultured Syntrophomonadaceae bacterium
TTCATCCCCGTGAGTTTGCTCACCAGCTTGCTGGTCCGGTAAATCTCTTCTGTCCGGATAGCGGTCTTTTTGCCGTAAAGGCTCTGCCTGGCATAGAGGGCCATGACGATCTCTTCCATGGCGGCGTTGCCCGCCCTCTCCCCGATGCCGTTGATGGTGCATTCTACCTGCCGGGCGCCGGCCTGGATCGCCGCCAGAGAATTGGTTACAGCCAGACCCAGATCGTTGTGGCAGTGGACGCTCACCACCGCCTGGTGAATATTGGGGACTTTGCGGAACACCCCGGCGATGAAGTCGTGAAACTCCTGGGGGGTGGCGTAACCCACCGTGTCGGGGATGTTGACGGTGGTCGCTCCCGCGGCAATAGCCGCCTCGAGGACACGGCAGAGGAAGTCATGGTCGCTGCGGAAAGCATCCTCTGCCGAGAATTCCACGTCGGCGAGGTAGCGGCGGGCATGCTTTACCGCCGCCACCGCCGCTTCCAGGACCTCCTCCCGGCTCAGGCGCAGCTTGTGCTCCAGATGGATGTCCGAAGTGGCGATAAAGGTATGGATGCGCGGCGATTCGGCCTCCTGGACCGCCTCCCAGGCCCGGTCGATGTCATTTTTATCGGCGCGGGCCAATGCGGCTATCACCGCCCCTTTGATCTCTGCGGCGGTCACCTTTACCGCGGCGAAATCCCCGGGTGAGGCCACCGGGAATCCTGCTTCGATAATATCCACACCCAGGCGGGCCAGCTGGCGGGCGATTTCCACCTTTTCATTTACATTGAGGCTTACGCCCGGCGACTGCTCACCGTCGCGCAGGGTGGTATCGAATATATAGACTCTCTCGTCCATGAAAAGACCTCCAGAAGCTAATCTTGTGCCTTCAGCCAGGGCATCATTTCGCGCAGCTGCCGGCCTACCTTTTCAAGCTGGTGCTCTTTTTCCTGCCGGTCGATGGCATTGAAGACAGGGCGGTTCGCCATATTCTCCGTCAAGATCATGGGCATACCCCTAGCTATCGATGATAGCTACAATTACTTCAACAATTTTTCCAGGCGGCACCGTTGTTCTAATTTTAACCGCTGTCTTCAGCTCCTCTGCTTAATATCCTCAGTGATCCCCTCAATATCTTCGGCGGTGGTGAAGCGGCTTCCCCGAAGCATGGCAATCTTGCCGGTGCGCACCAGCTCCCGGATGTGAAAAGGCTTGAGCGCTTCGATGATGGCCTTAATTTTACCCTCATCCCCGGTTGCTTCGATGGTCAGGGTGTTCTGCCCGATATCGACAATCCGGGCCCGGAAGATCTCTACGATCTGCATGATCTCTCCCCGGACTGAGGGATCGGCGTCGGTTTTGATCAAGATGAGCTCCCGGTCCACATACTCCATTTCGGTGATATCGCTCACTTTGATTACATCGATGAGCTTATGGAGCTGCTTGGTGACCTGGTCGATGACCGGGTCGTCCTCTTCGACCACAATGGTCATGCGGGATATAGAGGGGTTTTCTGTTTTGCCCACGGCCAGGCTGTCGATATTGTAGCCCCGGCGGCTGAACAGGCTGGCTACCCTGGTCAGCACCCCGGGATTGTTCTCCACCAGCACAGTGAGGGTGCGAAACATATTTTACGCCTCCAGCATTTTTTTGATGGTGCCTCCCGGCGGGATCATGGGTAAAACATTTTCCTTCCGGTCGACGATAAAATCGATGAGCACGGGACTATCTTCTATCTGCATGGCCTCCTCCAGGACCCGGCGGACTTCGGAAGGCCTGGTCACTCGCATCCCCACTGCGCCGTAAGCCTCGGCCAGTTTGATATAGTCGGGGCTGACAATCTCCGAATGGGAGAGGCGCCCCTGGTAGAAAGCATCCTGCCACTGGCGGACCATCCCCAGGTAGCCGTTGTTGAGCACCGCTATTTTAAGGGGCAGCCTGTATGCTACAGCGGTGGCCA
>CAZQVX010000287.1:0-1940 GCA_964596845.1 uncultured Syntrophomonadaceae bacterium
TTGATCCAACATAAATTACAGTTCGCTCCATAAACTACACATGGAGGTGATGATGTTGGATAAGCTGGTAGAAGCCCTCGCTGAAATACGCGAGGCAGAAGCGATGCAGATTGCACGGCAGTATCTGGATGAAGGGCAAAGCCCCGTCCAAATCCTGGAGTTTGCCCGTCAGGCGATGGATGTTGTAGGTGATCGCTTTGCCAGGGGGGCCTATTTCTTGCCCGAACTGGTGATGGCCGGTGAGATGATGAACGCCATCAGCGACCTGATCAAACCCGGGCTGGCGGGCAGAGAAACTGCGCCCAAGATGCGCGGCAAGGTGCTTATCGGCACGGTGAAAGGCGACATTCATGACATCGGTAAGAACATTGTTACTTTCATGTTGGGTGCGAACGGGTTTGAGGTTAAAGACCTCGGGGTTGATGTGCCTAAAGAAACTTTTATCGCGGAGATTAAGGCTTTCCAGCCTCAGGTAGTGGGGTTGTCGGGTTTCTTGACGCTGGCCTACAACTCTATGAAGGAGACTGTGGATGCCATTGCGGCTGCCGGCCTGCGCGACAAGGCCAAGATCATGATCGGCGGCGGGCAGATCACCGATGAGGTCGTGCGCCACGTCAGTGCAGATGCATACGGTAAGGACGCCATGGCGGCGGTAGCGCTGGCCGGCGAATGGATCGGTAAGGAGGAAAAACCATGAGCAAAGAAGGCAAGGCGCTGTTTGATGAGAAACTTGCCCGCGTAAATGATGCGATTCAGCTCAGGGTGCCTGACCGGGTGCCGTTCTTTCCGACGGCTCACCTGTACGCAGCTAAACACACAGGCATGACTTTTGCTGAAGCCTTCCAGGATGCCGAGCGGTGGTATGCGGCAAATGTTCAGCTTGCCGTTGATCTGGATTCAGACATCACCTTCTCGCCGGATTTTGCGGTTTTTGCTCCGGCAGCCGCTTTTTCCGCCGTAGATTTTAAACAGCTCCTTATTCCGGGGCTCCAGATCGATGCAAAGCACTCGTTCCAGTTTGTCGAAAAAGAGTATATGAAGGCTGAAGAATATGATTTGCTTTTAGATGATCCCACAGGTTTTGCGCTGCGTGTTTACATGCCCCGTCTCTACGGTACCTTAGGGGCTTTTAACATGCTGCCGCCGATGACGACATTCTTGCTGGGCTATGCCGGTATGGGCGCTATCGCCGCTTTCTCGGCGCCTCCCATCCAGGCCGGGTTCGAGTCGTTGCACAAAGCCGGGGTTGAGGCGGCCAGGTGGGCTGCTGCTGGAGCGGCTTTCCGAGAGGAGATGGCAGAGAAGGGCTATCCCCTGTGGGCAGGTGGTGTGGCTCTGGCTCCCTTTGACGTCATTTCCGACTTTCTGCGCGGCATGCGCGGCGCTATGATCGACATGTATCGCTCTCCGGACAAGCTGCTTGCAGCGTTGGAGAAAATCCTGCCCTGGTCTATCGGCGGAGCTATTTCGATGTGTCAGATGACGGGCATACCGCGAGTGTTCATCCCGCTGCACCGCGGCGCGGATGGTTTCATGTCCAACAAGCAGTTCGAGACTTTCTACTGGCCCGGCTTGAAGAGTCTGTTTCTGGGACTCATCGACGCCGGACTGACGCCCTGTCCGTTCTTTGAGGGCTCTTACGATCAGCGCCTGGAATTTCTGACCGACGTTCCCAGGGGTAAGATCATGGGCCTGTTCGATCAAACCGACCTGCCCCGCGCCAAAAAAATCATCGGCGATACCATGTGTATTGCCGGCAATATGCCTATCGCGCTGTTGCACGTAGGCACGAAAGAAGAAATCCGCGACCATACCAGGAATCTTATCGAGGTAGTGGGCAAAGACGGCGGCTACATCATGTCTTGCGGCGGAGTGATGGACGAGGCTGATCCGGAGCGGGTCAAGGTGTGGCGCGAGGCGACAAGCGAGTTCGGCTCGTA
>CAZQVX010000288.1:0-1939 GCA_964596845.1 uncultured Syntrophomonadaceae bacterium
ATTACATAAGCATAATTTCACTAACCGATCCTGAATGCCAAAATGCAGCCGGCGGTCCGCCAAGCCGGAACTAAATTTAAGAGGCTCGTAACTGAAGGAAGAAATGAATAAATAAATGAATAGGCGAAGCTTTAAGGTATGCTCATAACCTGCCCATAGAAGGCTCACAAAATAAGTCTTTCCCGCTGTTTTTTCAAGGGCAGTTAAAAAGCCGTATTAAATGTCTGTTTAATATTATAACCTAGAAGTGTTTTACTGGAAACATTGTTCTGCAGACTTCAGCTTGTCCCGGGCGGGATTACACCGTCATTACTCCTGTTAGCTTGGTTTTTATTTCATTTTCGGCCTGCACAAGAGATGCTGTCGCTGAAAGGATAACGCAAATGAGAAGACGAATAAATAAAGCCGGTAGGTGTTAAAAACACGGGAAAAAAGATATTTTAAAGAGGTGATTTTTTGTCTGGGATACTGGCGATATCATCCAGCCCGCGGCGCAACGGAAACAGTGAAATGGCTCTGCGTTCATTCTGCCGCGCCGCCGAAGAGAGAAACGTCTCCGTGGAACTAATACGGCTGCAGGGACTCAGCCTGGAGCCCTGCCGGGGTTGCGAACTCTGTGCTGCAGACGGGATATGTGTAGTAAAGGACAAAATGCAGCCCTTTTACGATAAAGTTACCGCCGTAAGCGGCCTGGTCCTGGCCACACCAGTCTATTTCGGCTCTCTTTCAGCCCAGTTAAAAATATTTATGGACCGCTTTCAATGCTGGTGGCAGGCAAAATACCGGTTAAAGAAACCTTTCGTTAATTTAGAGCAGAACAAGGCAGGGTTTATCATCAGCACCGGCGCCCTGAACAGACCCGAATTCGGGGACAATGTGGAGGCAGTCACGAAGGTCTTCTTCCACAGCATTAATTACTCCTTCAGGGGGTCACTCTTTTTACCCGGCCTGGAGCACAAAGGTGAAATCAAAGATAACCCGGACGCCCTGCAAGCTGCGTACAAAGCCGGGATGAAATTTGTAGATACCCTGGCCCTTTAATCAAAAAGGGGCGAGATCAGATCTTCAGCCTGGCGAACGACATTTTCCGCGGTGAAGCCCATCTTCTCCATCATAAGAGCCCCCGGCGCCGAAGCGCCGAAACCGCCCAGCCCGATAACACAGCCCCGGAGCCCGGTGTAACGATCCCAACCCACCGGTAGGGCTGCCTCTACCACCAGCCGCTTCTCAACCCCCTCGGGTAAAATCTTCTTCCGGTAATCTTCATCCTGCCTCTCAAAAATCTCACGGCTGACCATGCTGACCACGCGGATAGAGAAACCCTTGTTTTCGAGGATATCTTTGGCCTGCAGAGCAGGGGCCGTCTCGGATCCGCTCGCAATGATGATCAGATCGGCGGGATCGCTTTTTTCGGGACCGATAACATAAGCGCCCATGAGCGCCTTTTTGCCGCTGCCGGGCAGCTGAGGCAAGCCTTGCCGCGACAAAACCAGCGCCGTGGGGCCATCAGTACGTTTCAGGGCATGCAGCCAGGCGGCCGCTGTTTCCCGGCCGTCAGCGGGGCGGAGCACATCCAGGTTGGGGATAGCGCGCAAGCCGGCCAGCTGCTCTACCGGCTGGTGAGTGGGGCCGTCCTCGCCCACAGCGATGCTGTCATGGGTGAATACATAGATTACCGGCGCCCCCATCAGCGCGGCGAGCCGGAGCGAGGGTTTCATGTAGTCGGAAAAAACGAAAAAAGTTGAGCCGAAAGAGCGTAGTCCGCCGTGCAAGGCCATCCCGACCAGGATGGTGCCCATGGCATGTTCACGCACACCGAAGGCGATGTTGCTGCCCCTGGGGCTACCGGCCTGAAAATCCCCCGCCCCTTTCAGGTAGGTTCCTGTGGAGGCATTCAGATCTGCCGATCCGCCCATAAGATTAGGCAGATGTTTTGCCA
>CAZQVX010000289.1:0-1937 GCA_964596845.1 uncultured Syntrophomonadaceae bacterium
CTGTGCAGCAGCTAGGGTGACTTTTAATGAGGGTGGTAAGAGGAAAGATAAAGCCGTTAAAAATTGTCCCTCGTATTTGTTTTAACCCGCCCGGCCCCATGGGCGAGCCCGTCAAATTCTTTCTTGCAGGGAGCCGGGATAAACGCTAGTAAACCATCCGCCCCTCGATAAAAGCCTGGGTGCGCTCGTCCCCGGGGGCTTGAAATATTTTTGATGTCGCCCCTGTTTCCACAACCCTACCGCCGAAAAGAAAGACCACTTCATCGGTGAGCCGCCTGGCCTGAAATATATTGTGCGTGACCATAATGATGGTAACTTCCATGGATTCTTTCAGCTGAAGGATCATTTTCTCCATAAGCTCCACATTGGCCGGATCCAGGTTCGCTGTCGGTTCGTCCAGCAGAAGCAGTTTCGGTTTGAAGGCCATCGCCCGGGCCAGGGCCACGCGCTGCGCCTCGCCGCCGGAAAGTGTCCCGGCATGGCGCCCCTTCAGGTGGGTAAGCCCGATCTGTTCCAGGATGGCATCAACTCTCTCTTTGATCTCCTCCCGGCTGAAACCCCGTGCCTTCAGCCCGTAAGCGATATTTTCCTTCACCGTGGCGCTGAAAAGAAGCGGCTTTTGAAAAACCAGGGTCATCTGCCTCTGCAAGGGCATTCGGGCCGGTCCTTCAGGAGGAGCGGGCCGCCCGTCGAAAGAAATTGCCCCCCGGTCGGGCTCGATCAAAAAATTGACGATGCGGAGCAGGGTTGTTTTGCCGGCGCCGCTGGGCCCAATGATGCCATAAATTTTATTACGGGTGAAGGAAAGAGCCCCAATATTAAGAATCTCCCGGTCATAGGTTTTGACCAGATTTTTCAGTTCAAGAATGGCACTGCCGCCGCTGCTAGAAATGGGCCTGCCCTCCCCTCTGGAAACGGTAGAGAAAGGTGTTGACCACGAAGGAGAGCAGTAAAAGGATGAGTCCCAGGCCGATGGCATAGTGATAATTTCCCTTTCTCGTCTCCAATACTATCGCTGTAGTCATGACCCGGGTATGCCCCTCGATATTGCCCCCGACCATCATCACCGCCCCCACCTCGGCGATGATGCGGCCGAAACCGGTCACTACTGCGCCCAGCAGCGCGATCCGCGACTCCCGGACCACGGTCCAGGCGCGCAGCAAAGGCCCTGCGCCGAGCGAGCGGGCGGTCTCCTCCACATCCTTGCCCCTGCTTCTCACTCCGACCATGGTCAGCCCGGCAATGATAGGGAGCGCCAGAGTGACCTGGGCGGTGATCATGGCGGTGGGAGTATAGAGCAATCCCAGCACCCCCAGCGGACCCACGCGCGAGAGAAGCAGGTAGATAAGCAAGCCGGCCACCACCGGCGGCAGCCCCATGAGGGTGTAGATAAACTTGCTGGTCAAGGCTGTTTTCTTCTCCGGCCTTAAGCCCAGCCAGGTCCCCCAGGGAATACCGAGCAGGGTGGCGATTATGATGGCCGCCCCGGATACCCGAAGGGAGAGGAGAACTATTTTCATCAGCTCGGGATCGAGCCTGATAATGAGAGAAAAAGCTTCTACAATCCCTTCAAGCAGCCGGGGCACCTGGTTCACTCCTTACTACAGCACAAGCAGCCGAATGTCGTTAGATCACAGATCGATCAGTCTTCCAGGCCGTAGCCCGGGAAAAAGAGGGTTTCTCCTTCTTTTGTGAAGCCGCTGATGAGAGCCTGGCCTTCTTCAGAGGTGAGGAAGTCAACATATTTTTTCGCCAGTTCATATTTCACATGAGCATGCTTCTCGGGATTGATTGCCATAACCCCATACTGGTTGAAGAGGGCGGGGTCGCCTTCATAGATAATCACCAGATCGAGATCCTTTTTCAAAGAGACATAGGTGCCGCGGTCGGTCATACAGTAGGCTTCTTTCTCGTGAGCCATGCGCAGGGTATCGCCC
>CAZQVX010000290.1:0-1936 GCA_964596845.1 uncultured Syntrophomonadaceae bacterium
CCTGTCGGCGGCTTCAACACAAAACCTGGGGCGGGTGCACATGATGGCAGAGATCACCTTACTGCGGGCAAAGAGTTCGTAAACAAAAGGAGCCTCTTTTCTCAGGGCATCTCTGTCCAGCTGCCCTGAGGCCGCACCCTCGCGGAATATTGTGAATTTATCGGGATGAAGCTTCAGCGCTATGACTGCGCCGCTCATCTCTATCCCCTCGTTTTTCAGTCTCTCTGCATACCCCTCCAGCAGATCTGTTTTACTGTTCACGACTTCACCCTCTCACTGCAGTTTTTAGTGGAACAGGCCCACAACAAGCAAATCATTGTTCTTTAACGGTTGATGAAAAGCCTGTCCGGCTAAAAACGTTTTGCGGGGAAGGTCCTGGCGCAGGCGGCTTTTGCAGCCGCCACATCCGGCAAATCCCCCCCTGCGATCATCTGACACATCAGGTTGCCGGTGATAGTCGCCTGGGCAGGTCCCGCCAGCACCGGGAGGCCGGTCGCCTGTGCAGAGAGCTTATTCACATAATCATTCAGGCTGCCCCCGCCGACAATATTAAAGGAGCTAAATTTTCTGTTGGTGACCTCTTCAAGTTCTTTAATGGTTTTTGCGTAGTAAGAGACGAGACTGTTGAAGAATACCCGAAGCACTTCGCCCCCTGTCCCGGGTACCCGCTGGCCGGACTGGGAGCAGTCCTCTTTTATTGCTGAGATCATATCAGGAACAATCAAATACATAATATTGCCCATATCAATAACACTGTCAATCTCATCAGCTGCTTCGGCCATTTCAATGAGCTGTGCATAATCATGTTTGCCGCCCAGGTTATCCCGGATCATTTCCAGCATGAACATACCGATGATATTTTTCGACAGGCGGTACTGTTTGGGGTAAGCCCCTTCGTTGGTAAATCCTGCCGCCATCGCCGCAGGCGTATTAAGCGGTTTGTCGTTTATTATCCCCAGTATGCTCCAGGTCCCGCTTGAGACCGAAACGCTGTTTTTATCCTCTGCAGGGATAGCAAAGAAAGCGCCGGCTGTATCATGCGCTGCAGGCAAAACAACGCGGCAATCAAAGCCCACCCGGTTTCTAACCTCTTCACTGAGCCCTCCCACTACTGCACCCGGTGCATGCAGCTCGGTAAAGATGCCGACAGAAAATCCTAATGCCCTGATGATCCCCTTATCCCACCGCTGAGTCTTTGCATTGATCAGCCCGGTGGTCACTGCGCTGGTGTATTCCTGCTTGACAATGCCGGTAAGCCTGTAATTAATAAAGGAGGGGATCATGAGCAGGATGCCCGCCTTTTCCAGTATTTCCGGGTGCTTGTCTTGCAGAGCCATCAACTGATAGATGGTATCTATGGGCATCCTGCCAATGCCGGTCTTTTCATAATACTCTGCATAAGGAATAATGCCGTCAGCCTTGAACATCATTTCGACAAGGGCCATCTCATCACGGTAGTCTGCAGCATTGCATAACAGATCGCCATTCTGGTCAAGCAGCACATAGTCGGCGCCCCAGGCATCAATGCCCATCATCTTCGGAACCCTGCCCCGCTGCTTGCAAATTTCCATCCCTTTGATTACATTTTCGGCCAGGGCATCGCATTCCCAAACCCATTTTTCACCTATCTGTTTGCTGTGAGTTGGGAAACGAAATATCTCCTCCTCGACTATTTTGCCCTCGTCCAGATAGCCGATCACATGGCGTCCGCTGGATGCTCCGATATCAACGGCCAGGTAATAGTTCATCAGCACACCCCTCCCTATACTTGTGTTAATTCTTCTCTCGCCCTTTTGATCCTTTTAATTAGTGCCGTGGGGGCTCTTATTTGAAATGGGGCTAACGGTTTGGGATAATAGAGAAGGAAAGTAAAATGTACAAAATAATTGGCTCCCCAGGCAGGACTCGAACCTGCAACCTACCGGTTAACAGCCGG
>CAZQVX010000291.1:0-1933 GCA_964596845.1 uncultured Syntrophomonadaceae bacterium
CGGCCAGGGCCCGGGTGCTCCAGTCGAGAGCTGTCAAATAATCGCCGGCCCGGTGCTCCCAGTATTTGGCCAGTTCCACAAAAGCATCCAGATTTTTGATGTCCCGGCGGGCCAACTCCTCCCACCAGGCGATCGCTTCCGTCCAGTTGCCCAATTTTTTACACAGCAGGCCCAGCTGCAAAAGCGCCGCCTCCTCCAGGGCCGCCGCACCGCGGCTTATTACCTGCCGGTAATAGTGCTGCGCTTTCTCCATTTGCCCGGCCTCGTGGTAGAGTCTGCCCAGAGCATAACATTCAGCCGGGTGCTCCGGCTTCTCCGAGGCGGCGGTAGAGGCCACCCGGCCCAGCAGAACAGCCATGGATAGAATGTCGTAAACATTGTGCTCGAATACCTTTTTTATCAGGCCGGTCTCTCCGCGGCGGAGGTAGTTGAAATAGACAGCTGGGATCTCCGCTCCGGGGATATCGCCCTGCCGCTGGAACTTCAAAAGTGAGCCTTCAAGATAAGTGAGACTCCGCGAAGGGAAGCGCTCTCTCCAGAGACTGCGCGCGCAGATGAGCAGGTCGAGGTGATCACAAGGTGCAGTCAAGTGCGGGATTTTTTTCAAAACCTGGCGGGTCTGGATCAGGGGCAGGTCAAAAGCCTTGCCGTTAAAGGTGATCAGCCCGCTGAAGGGGGCTGCAAAAGCGGTAAAATGGTGCAGCATAGCTTCCTCTTCGGCAGGATTTCTCAAGAAATACTGGCGGATGCGAAAAAAGTCGCCTGCCAGCCAGCCCAGGCCGATTAAAAAAACCCAGGTGCCGGTGCCGCCTGACAGCCCGGTGGTCTCGATGTCGAGAAAGAGAGAGCGGCCCGGTTCGACCGCCGGCAGGTTCCGGTCGCGCGCCGGCAGGGCCAGATCGCTGCCGCTGCAGTCGAGGCTTTCTTCCAGGGTATAAAGGCCGTGCCGCTGCTTCAGGGGAAAGGAGATTTCACGCATATAACAGCTGCCGGTGGGAGTTTGCCCGGTGCACTCCTCCCCGGGAAAGAGAAAGGTCTTTCCCGTGAAAGTGCCTTCGGCAGGCTGCTTCACCGGCCGGCTGCGGCCCAGCTCCCCGGAGCGCTGCAGCCTTTCCAGGCGAGAGCGCAGTTTATTGATCATGTAAAATGACCTCCAGCAACTGCCGGGCATACCTTTTGCCGTCGGCGCCGCTTTGATCAAAGGCTCCAATGCATGAGGGGCAGCCTATACTGCAGCGGCAATTGAGAATGGCCTCATGGGCGGCCCGGCAGATCTTCCGGTAGATCCCATAGAGGAGTTCGCTGTAGCCGACGCCGCCGGGGTAGTTGTCATATAGATAAAGGGTGGGCATCCCGGTAAAAGGAGCCTTAACTTGGCTTACCGCGCGCAGATCGCGGGGGTCGCCCATAATAAAAAGCGAGGCGATTTGCGGCATTAGATTGGCCAGGCCCAGCAGTCCCGCTTCGACAGCCGCCGGGGTGAGATCTCCCAGCGCGGCCGGGGGAAAGGAGAGCCAGAACGCGGTGGTATGCATCTCTGTTTCCGGCAGATTTACCGGCCCTGTGCCCAGATTCTCATGCGTGTTAAAGCGGATCTTTTTAAACATGGAGACCAGGGCATTGATCCGCACCTCGCCCCAGGCCCGCGCAACGCCGCTCTCTTCACGGCAGAAGGTATCTAAAACTTTCAGATCCACGGAGAGGTTGGCGTCGGTAAAATAGTTCACCCGGACCGCCCGGACGTAAGCTTTTTTCTCGGCGAAGTCAAGGCGCTCCACCTGAAACTGCCGGCCGCCGTGAATATAGATGGCCTCCTCATGGACCAACATGGGGGCGCTGAAGCGATCCACTTCTCCGATAACCTGCGGCTGATCTGTGGTTGTATCGATGATCACCACATTTTCCCGGGCTGCGCTGCGCAGCGAGATCTCCT
>CAZQVX010000292.1:0-1931 GCA_964596845.1 uncultured Syntrophomonadaceae bacterium
CGGAAGGTATCCCCCGCCACGAGGAGTACTTTGCGCCCCTTTTGCCGGTAGTGGTGAGCCAGTTTGGCCGCGGTGGTCGTTTTGCCGGAGCCGTTTACTCCCACCATGAGGATGACCAGGGGCCCTTCACCGGGATCCGCCCGCTCTTCGGGGATGCTCAGCATAGCGGCGATCTCCTCCATGAGGATCTCCCTGGCCTCATTGCGGCTGCGGATTTTGCGGCGCCCCGCCTCGCAGCGCAGCTGTTCGATAAGCTTGAGGGCAGCCTCCACGCCCACATCACCGGTGATGAGGGCCTCCTCCAGCGATTCGTAGAACTCTTCGTTCAGCTCACCTTCACGAAAGAGCAGGTCGATCCGCTTTAAAAAACCCTCTCTGCTTCTGGCCAGGCCGCTTTTGAACCTTTCTACCAGACTCAAATCAGCACTCTCCTTAACTGACTTTCTGATCCATTTTCAGGGAGACTAGCGTAGAGACCCCCTCTTCGGGCATGGTCACCCCATATAGAAGATCGGCCCCTTCCATCGTCCGGCGCCGGTGCGTGATTAAAATAAACTGCGCCTCGCGGGACGCCTGCTTCAGATAGGCGGTAAAACGAGAGAGATTGACATCATCCAGAGATGACTCCACCTCATCGAGCAGGTAAAAGGGGGCCGGTTTGTAACGCAAAATGGCAAAGATCAGAGCCACTGCGGCCAGCGATTTTTCTCCCGTGGAGAGAAGAGAGATATTCTGTAACCTTTTACCGGGCGGTTGGGCTGCGATCTCTACCCCCGCCTCCAACAGGTTGTCGGGATCCGTCAATGCAAGATCGATCCTGCCCCCCTGGAACAGTTCACTGAAAACCTCCTGCAAATAGCCTCTGATCTCCGTAAAGGCCTCGCTAAAAAAATGCGCCATTCTCTCGCTAATTTCTTCGATGACCCGGTGCAGCGAAAGTTCACCCCGCCTGAGGTCATCCTGCTGCTCTTTCAAGAAGGTGATCCTCTCCTCGAGGCGGGCCAGTTCATCGATGGCGCCGATATTGACTGCACCTAACGCCTCAATATCCTCACTTAAAGCCCCGATGAGCCCTTCGCATTCTACCGCGTCAAAATCCGCCCCCACAGCAAGCGGTTCATCGGAACCAAACTGTTCCTTAAAGCGATCCAAGCGGTAGGCGATCTCTGTCTGCAGCCTGCCCTGCTCCACGGCGAAATGCCTTTCCCTTTTTTCAAAACGGGCCGCCCTGTTTCTGCTCTGCCGCTGTTTTTCTTCAAGGTCCATGAGCGCTGCCGCGAGCGTCCCCGCTCCTTTTTTCTGCTCCTGAAACTCAAGCATCAGGGCGGCGCTCTTCTCGCGCAGTTGCTGCAGCAGCAGGGTGATTTTCTCCCGATGGGCGTCGATGCCGGAGAGGGTTTCTGCAAGCCCCTCCGCCTCCCGCTGTTTATCGGCCTGTTCCCGCAAGGGCTGGGCCAGCCCTGCGGTAACTTTCTCCAGGCTTTTCTGCAGGGATTGCTCCTGCTCTTGCAAAGAATTGAGCCTGAGCAACGCCGCCGTTAAAGCTTCATCAAGCTTCTTTTTTTCAGAAAGCCCGCGGCGGTAGCTTTCTTTTCTGCCTTCGAGTTCTCTCTCGGCCAGAGCAATCCCTTCAGCACAGGCCTGCGCCTCCCCGGTCAGGCTCTCCCGGCGTCCGTGCAGCTCCGCCGCCTCGGCTTCCAGCTCTTGCAGGGCCGCCGCTGTATCTTCCCGGCGCCGGCTCAGGATATAGGCTGCGGTGGCGCTCTCCCCAACCGCTTTTTCAGCACTGTTAAGAGCACCCGCCAGCTCCGCCTGCTTTTGTCTGAGCGCGGCAGATTCTTGCGCCGCCTTTTCGATGCTCTGCTTAAGCTCTGTGATCTTCTCTTTCCCGGCGCGCTCCTTTTTATGCAGCGCAGCCAGCTGCTGTTCCA
>CAZQVX010000293.1:0-1924 GCA_964596845.1 uncultured Syntrophomonadaceae bacterium
ACCGGCTGGAAATAATCTTGTGCGGGGTCTTGACACGCACTACCATATCAGGGGCCGGGTTCCATCCCGGCCCGTTTTTGTAGGGGCGGGCTTCCATGCCCGCCCCTATTTACGTTACTTGTTTTCGATGTAGGATATAATTTCGCCGAAGGCGTGCTTGACGGTGCCTTCTTTCAGGTCATCGGCGAAGACGGCTACCGCCACCCGGGCCTGCTCCAGGGGATAGAAACCGGCGATCCAGTAGTTTAACACTTCCCGGCCGTTCAGGTAACGGCCGCTCTCAGCGGTGCCTGTTTTTGCCGCCGCCGGCGCCGCAGTGGTGGCCGCCGCCTGTGCAGTCCCCCAGGCAACGGTCTCATGGAGCATATATTTCATCTTGTTCACTGTGGAGGAGCTTAAGATCCGCTCTCCCCGCTTACCCCAGAAGCGCGCCGTCTGCCGGCCCTGCTGATCCGTCAGCGCCAGGACCAGCCGCGGCTGCACTCTGTAGCCCCCATTGGCCAGCGCCGCCATCATGGCTGCCGCCTGGAGCGGCGTAACCAGCACCTCTCCCTGCCCGATAGCGGTGTTGGCCTGCGCGCGCCGGGCATAAAGTTCTTCCGGCAGGGGGATGTTCCCGCTCTCCTCCCCGGCCAGGGGCAGGCCACAGGCTTCTCCCAGGCCGAAACGGCGGGCATAGTCCGTCACTTTTTCAGGGCCCAGCTCCAGAGCCAGATTGATAAAGGTGCTGTTGCACGAGTGGGCCAGGGCTTCGACCAGGCTGATATTTTCCTTGCCGTGCAGGTTGCTACAGGGGAAGAAAAGCCCGTCTACGGTGACCCCGCCGCTGCAGTGAAAGGTCCCAAAAAGCGAGGCCGGCCCTTCTTCGAGCGCGGCGGCGGCCACAACCACCTTGAAGATAGAACCGGGCTGGTAGGCGCTAAGGGCGCGGTTGATGAGGGCCCCGTTTTTCTGTTGCAGATATGAGGCCAGCGAGGCGGCTTTGAAGTTGGGCCGGCTGGCCATGGCCAGGATGTCGCCGTTGGCGGGATCCATCACCACCACGGCACCCCTGTTAATGCGGCGGTCCATGATCCGCTCCACTTCACGCTGCAGGTCGAGATCCAGCGTGAGGAGCACATCTTTGGGAGCAAAGCGCTCCTCTTTTTCGCGGTAACCCAGCCCCGGGATGAGCCGATCTTTGCCGTCTACCACAGCCCCGATTATCTTCTGCTGCCCCAGGGAGAGGGTCCGGTCAAAAGAGCACTCAATGCCGCCGGCCCCCTTGCCTTCGCTGTCCACCATGTAGCCGGCTACATGAGAGGCCAGGGCCCCCGGGCCGTAGCGATCTTTATGGATGGCGGCGAGAAGGCCGGGATAGGAGGAGACGGCGGCAGCTTGAGAGCTGCGGAGATCTGATTCTACCCAGAAGGGTTGCGCGGCATGGGGCGGCGCGGCGATGCGGCCGATATCTTTCAGCTGCAGCCGGGTCAGATCCTGGATGATCTCCTGCTCCCGGCCGCGGTACTGCGTCGGGAAGGCGAGAAGGCCCAGGCGATCCCGGCCGTCGAGAAGAGAGGCTCCGTGGCGGTCCTGGATGTCACCGCGCCCGTCATGAAGCTGCACAGCCTGGAAGCGCTGCCGCACCGCCTGCCGGGAAAGGGCTTCGCTTCGGAATACCTGCAGGTAGAGCAGCCTCCCCCCCAGCAGCAGAAAGCAGACACTAAAAATCGCCAGCAGCCAGAGGGATCTTCTCTGGAAGTCGAAGAGGCTCACGTAAAAACCCCCCGGTTAAATCTTCCACCAGGGGGCCATATTTTATGCACTTTTGCTTAAAGCGCCGGTTAGCTTTTTTTCTTGTTCTGCGCCGCCAAAATGCGGTTTCTCTCGTGTTCGGCGAAGGTCCGGCTGAAGTAGTGCTCACCGGTGCCGTCCTCTTTATAGA
>CAZQVX010000294.1:0-1923 GCA_964596845.1 uncultured Syntrophomonadaceae bacterium
CAGCCGTGCCTCCCATCATTTGGAAAGGAGTGGGTGATCAGGAGTAACAGTAACCGCCGGGATTACTTTATAAAAAGTATTTCCGGTTTTTTATGCTCTGCCTATAAAAAAACCGGAGGGATGTTGGATGAACAAAAAACATATTCTGAAGTTGATCGGTGTTGCGGCCCTGGCAGCCGTCATGGTGATGGGTCTGTCGGGTTGTACGCCGGCTGATGAACCGGGAGGGGGAGAAGCTGAGCCTGTTACTTTAAATCTTTCTGTTGCGGCCAGTCTCACTGATGCCATGGAAGAGATTGCCCGGCTCTATAAAGATGAGGCACCCCATGTAACCATGGAGTTTAACTTCGGCTCTTCGGGCGCTCTGCAGCAGCAGATCGAGCAGGGGGCACCTACAGATATTTTTATGTCTGCGGCTTCCAAGCAGATGAACGAGCTGGATGAAAAAGATTTACTGCTGGAAGGCACCAGGTTTGACCTGCTTCAGAACGAACTGGTGCTGGTGGTCTTCAAGGGCTTCAGCGGGATCGCTGAGTTTGCAGATCTGTCTAAAGAGGGGATAGAGCTTGTGGCTATCGGGGATCCTGAATCGGTCCCTGCCGGCAAGTATGCCCAAGAAGCCTTTACGAACCTGGGTATCTGGGACGGGCTGGAGAGTGGAAACAAACTCATGCTGGCCAAAGACGTTCGCGAGGTTTTGGCTTTCGTAGAGAACGAAGCGGTCCAGGCCGGTGCAGTATATCGCACCGATGCGATGATTTCGGATAAGGTGGAAGTGGCGGCGGTGGCCCCCGAGGGCTCCCATGCGCCGGTGATCTACCCGGTTGCCGTGATCAAGGACAGCGCTCATCCCGAGGAGGCAAAAAGCCTCATGGATTACCTGGCCGGAGATGCGGCCAAGGCTGTTTTTGAAAAATACGGGTTTAAACCGCTCTAATACACCTGCGTCTAAAACTGTTTCCCCGGCTCTTCCCGCGGCGGGAGGAACCGGGGAAACAGTAAAGGATCAGCCCTGTTATCGGTTTTCCTTCGTTACTAAAATAACTGCCAGTGGAGATGTTATATGCCCGAACTAGATTTTGTGCCCGTATGGATATCTCTTAAAACCGCCTCTATATCGACGATAATTACTTTTTTTCTGGGTCTCGCTGCCGCCCGCTGGTTGGTCCGTTACCGGGGGAGAGCCAGGGGGCTCATTGACGGCCTTTTTACGCTGCCCCTGGTCCTGCCGCCTACGGTATTGGGGTTTGGTCTGCTGCTGCTTTTTGGGAAGCACGGCCCTTTGGGGCAGCTGCTGCTCAAGCTGGGGACCACAGTGATTTTCTCGTGGTGGGCTACGGTTATCGCTTCCACCGTGGTGGCTTTTCCCCTGATGTACCAGACGGCGCGGGGAGCCTTCGAGCAGATCGAGCCCAATATTGAAAATGCCGCCCGAACCCTGAGCGCTTCCGAATGGGGCATATTTTGGCGGGTTACCGTGCCGCTGGCCTGGCCCGGGATCATGGCGGGGATCATCCTTTCCTTTGCCCGCTCTTTAGGAGAATTTGGAGCCACCCTTATGCTTGCCGGGAACATCCCCGGTAAGACCCAGACTATCCCCCTGGCGATCTACTTTGCGGTGGCTGCGGGTAAAAATGATAAAGCCCTGATCTGGGTTGCCGTGATCCTGGTCATATCGATGACATCTATTATTTTACTTAATTATTGGAAACGCAATGTCCACACCTGTATGAAACAGTAACAGTAATTCTCCAGGAGGTCATGATTTTGTTAGAGGTAAGGATAAAAAAGGTGCTTCCCGGTTTTAGTTTGCAGGTCTCTTTCTCCATAGACCAGGAGATACTCTCTATTGTCGGCCCCTCGGGCAGCGGCAAGAGCTTGACCCTGCAATGTATCTCCGGGTTGATGAGCCCTGATGAAGGT
>CAZQVX010000295.1:0-1922 GCA_964596845.1 uncultured Syntrophomonadaceae bacterium
TAGACTTTGTGATCCAGAGTCACACGTGCTGCCATTACACCATCCCGCATCACGTTACTCATTATAGCAACAAGCCAAAGAATATTCAACAGTTATTCGCTTTTGTTTTCGAGGTCCTCGAGCTTGCTGGGCCGTCTAAAGCGGGCCCGCAGCCTGATGCAGCAGCAGGCGATCGCTGTGCACCTGCTCGCCGCTGGCTTCGTGGAAAAGTTCCACTAGCCGGGGCACCGTCAGGCCGTCTCTCTCCCCGTCATTGACATCGAGAATGATGGAGCCTTCATGGAGCATGATCAGCCGTTTGCCCAGCCGAAGAGCCTGTTCCATGTTGTGGGTGATCATCAAGGTGGTTATCTTTTCGTTTTCAAAAAGGTTTTTGGTCAGGTGGAGCACACGCAGGGCTGTCTTCGGGTCCAGAGAGGCAGTGTGTTCGTCGAGCAGAGCCAGTTTAGGCCGGACCAGGGTGGCCATAAGCAGGGCCAGGGCCTGGCGCTGTCCTCCTGATAGCAGTTTCACCGGTGTGTCCAGCCTACCCTCCAGGCCTAATTCAAGGCCGGCCAGCTTTTTCCGAAAAAGTTTACGCTCAGTTACAGTGATGGCCCGGTTCAGGCGCCGCCGCCGGCCGCGGCGCAGGGCCAGGGCCATGTTTTCCTCTACGGTCAGAGAAGCGGCGGTGCCGATCATGGGATCCTGAAAGATCCGGCAGATTGATGCCGCTCTCCGGTAGTCAGGCAGGTGTGTGATTACTTTTCCATCAAGGGTAATAGCGCCCTCTTCGGGGATATAAACCCCGGCAATGCAGTTAAGCAGGGTGCTCTTGCCGGCCCCGTTGCCTCCGATAACGGTTACAAATTCACCCGGGGCCAGGCTGAGGTTCACATCCTG
The DNA here is from genome assembly GCA_964596845.1 of uncultured Syntrophomonadaceae bacterium. Classification (GTDB taxonomy): domain Bacteria; phylum Bacillota; class Dethiobacteria; order DTU022; family DTU022; genus JAAZIN01. The sequence goes on from CAZQVX010000295.1 coordinate 883, forward strand.
CAGCGCTATTTTTTCGTTGATCTCTCCGAAATGAAATACCTTGTATAGTTTGGAAATATGGAGCATTTTATCCGCCGACTTTCTCTGCTGCTTCAGTTTTATGATTCGATAGGGAAAGTTTAGGGGACGGCTTAAATTTTTTGCTGATCTCGGGCGATATCAGGGCTACAGTGACCAGCAAGGCAGTAAATAGCTTCAGATCGGTATACTCGATAAAGCTGATCCGCAGCACCAGGGCGATGGCCAGACGGTAGAGGACCGAGCCGATCACTACCGCACAGAGGCGCCCCAGGATGGATTTAACGCCCAGAACCACCTCGCCGATGATCACCGAAGCGAGGCCGATAATAATCATCCCGATACCCATGTTGATATCGGCAAAGCCCTGGTATTGGGCGATGAGCGCTCCGGAAAGGGCGACGAGGGCATTGGAAATAGCCAGCCCCATAATTTTCATCCGGTCTGTGTTCACCCCCAGGCTGCGCAGCATGATCTCGTTGTCCCCGGTGCCGCGCAGGGCCTGGCCCAGTTCTGTGCCGAGAAAGAGGTAGAGCCCCACAATAGTCACCCCAATGACCGCTAGAGCAATTATGGTCTGGCTGACCCGCAGGGAAAGCCCTGTGCCGGTCAGAGCATCAAAGATGGTCTCGTATCGGAGCAGGGGGACGTTGGGGCGGCCCATGATTCGCAGGTTGACGGAGTAAAGGCCAATCATGGTGAGAATTCCCGAGAGCAGTGGGGTAATGGAGAAACGGGTGTGGAGAACTCCGGTAATGAGCCCGGCGGCGGCGCCCAGAGGGAGCGCGGCCAGGGTGGCCAGAAAAGGGTTTACTCCGTTAAAAATAAGGGTGGCGGTAATCGCCGCCCCCATGGGCAGGCTGCCGTCAACAGTGAGATCGGCATAGTTGAGGATGCGAAAGGTCATGAATACACCGAGCACCAGCAGTCCATAAATTAATCCCAGGACCAGTGTGCTCCAAACAAGCGCGAGATTCATGTACCTTCCGCTCCTCCTATATTCAAGTCACCCGATCATCAAA
>CAZQVX010000296.1:0-1908 GCA_964596845.1 uncultured Syntrophomonadaceae bacterium
GGCGGGTCAAGCACCACCAGGGCTCCCGCAACGGCAGCTGTATACCTGGCTGCGATTTTCAAACTGCTGCCTCCTTTCCACCGGGGGTAGAAACCATTTTACAGCTTCTCCTCATGACCACAAAATAACATGGCCGGGTTACATTTACGTCACATTGAGGCACACGATAATTTTGTCTCACCCCGATAACCCAAATTACGTGCCTCAGTCATCAGTCCCCCCTTCCTTAAAAGGGAAAAAGTGTGGAAAGAGCGAATACAATAAAAATAGACGGCCCCCGGGGCCTTTACAAACCGGTGGAGGTGTACATATGGCCAAGTTTAAAAAGTGGCCCTGGTTCGTGTTCTGGATTCTTACGGCGCTGGTTGCCACGGCACTGCTGGGCAACGCCTATCTGAAGATTGAAGAAAAACATGCGGGGTTCCTTTTTACCCAGAGTAGCACCTCGGAACCTACAAAACGCATGGCAGAGCATGTTTATTTTATCCTCGTTGACGGTTTAAGAGCCGACACTCTCGACAAGATGCCTTTTACAAAAAGCCTGGCTGATGAGGGCAGCTGCGGGATCTTCACAGTTCCCGGGCCCACATTTTCCCGGCCCGCTTACGCGCGGATCATTACCGGCGCCTCTTCATCGATCAATGGGATTAGCGCTAACGCCCAGGAAAAAAAGCTTTTTGCCCCGACCCTTTTTGATCTGGCTGCCGGCGAAGGTCTAAAAACAGGCGTTTCGGCCTACAGGTGGTATTACGATCTCGTTCTCGGGCCCCCCTACCGCACCGGTGAAAGCGATGAAAACAGGCTTGTCTGCGGAGACGACCTGCCCATTCAATACGGCTACTATTATGATGATTTCAGCGGAGATTACAACGATGAAGAGATCTTTGGCTACGGTATCAAAGCCATGGCTGAATATGATCCCAACCTTCTCATGGTCCATACCATGGAAGTTGATGAAATGGGCCACCGCCACGGCGGAACGTCGGAAGCCTACCTGGAGGCGGCGCTGAAAAACGACCGCTGCATCGAAAATTTTGTGAGCCGGATCCCCTCCCCAGAGGAAAGCGTGATCATCATCACCGGCGACCATGGCCATATCAACGGCGGCGGGCACGGCGGTCTGGAAAAACAGGCTGCAGAGGTCAAGGTTGTTTTTGCCGGCAAGGGGGTTACCGCTGGAGGAGTGCTGGAGGGATACACCCAGCTCGATCTGGCGCCCACTATCGCAGCGCTGCTGGGGCTGCCCTTCACCAGTTACATGGAGGGCCGGATTGTCGCCGATGCCTTCACCTGGCCTGAGGAGGCGCTTTCCTCTAAAAAGGCACTGCTGGATGAAACCCACCGCCCGCTGCTTCTTGAGCTGGGGCGGCAGTTCAAGATAGAGCCGACGGCCAACGATGACGGGCGTTCACTGGAGCGGTTGGCGGCAAGTGTAAACCGCCGCTGGATTATCCTGCGGGGTCTCCTGGGCGCCGCCGTGGTTCTCGCCTTGCTGCTTTGGGGCGGCCGCTTGCTGCGGCGCCGGGGCATGCTCGACGACAGTGAAAGAAGGTGCGCTCTTGAGGCCCTGGCAGCAACGGTGCTCTCCTTGCTGGTTTTTGTCGCAGCCCTCTACGCTTTCGGCTTCGGCTATAGCTACAGCTATATCAACCAGATGAGCGACATCGCCAAGGCCCCGCTGGCCGCATTGACCGCCTTTTCAGTTTTCCTTATTGTCCACCGGGCTTTTTCTAAAAAGTTCAGCTTCAGCCATTTTGCTGCAGCAAGCACCTGTCTGCTGGCCGCCACCGCCCTCATCGCCGCTGCCGCGGGGATATTGCAAGGCGGGGTCAAGTTTTTTCTGCCGCAGGTTACCTTTTACATGATCTATCTGCTGACCCTGGCTCAGCTGGCGCTGAATGCCTTGCT
>CAZQVX010000297.1:0-1892 GCA_964596845.1 uncultured Syntrophomonadaceae bacterium
TCTGGCCTCGGAGCGCGGTGTATTCCCCAATTTTGAGGGAAGCATCTACGATACCGGTAAACCGGAGGAAAGGGTCCGCAACGCCACCCGCACGACCATCGCGCCTACGGGGACTATCTCCATTTTAGCCGGCGCCGGCAGCGGCATCGAGCCCTATTTCAGCATCGCCTTTTTACGCAAGAATATCCTGGGCGGCGTTGATCTGCCCGAAGTGAACCCTCTCTTTCTGGAGATAGCCCGGCGCGAAGGTTTCTATTCTGAGGAGCTCATCGGCGTCATCGCGCGCTCCGGCTATATTCCTGCTGACGAAGGGGCGGTGCCTGCCCGGATCAAAGATCTCTTCAAGACAGCTATGGAGATTGATCCGCAGTGGCATATCCGCCACCAGGCTGTATTTCAGAGATATACGGATAATGCCGTCAGCAAAACCATAAATTTGAATAGGGAAGCTTCTCCGGAGGATGTGAAAAGAGCTTACATTCATGCCTGGGAGGCGGGCTGCAAGGGGATCACCATCTACCGGGACGGTTCGCGCGAAAAGCAGGTCTTAAACGTGGGCATCAGCGAAGCGGAGAGTCTGCGCCCCAGCAGCCGCCCCGCTACCCTGACGGGGCATACGACCTGTATCAAGACCTCTTTGGGCAACCTTTTTGTGACGGTGAATACCGCCGGGGGGAAACCCTTTGAGCTTTTTGCCCAGATTGGCAAGGCCGGCAGCGACGTGGTCGCCTTTACCGAGGCTATCGCCCGGCTCATCTCTCTGGCTCTGCGCTGCGGCGTGGGCGTGGAGGAGATCGTCTGCCAGCTCGAAGGGATCGGCGGTTACCGCTCGGTGGGCTTCGGCCCCAACCGGATCATGAGTGTGCCTGATGCCATCGGCCGGGCCCTGGCCGGCCTGGTCAAAGTCAAACCCGGTGAAAACGGCAGCCACCATAATTCCCGGGAGATTTGCCCCGACTGCGGTACCGGCGCTCTCGTTATGGTGGAGGGTTGCGCCAAGTGCGAGGCCTGCGGTTACAGTGAATGCTAACGGCATATCTCCTCCATTTCCAATAGCGGAGGGAGGCCCAACATGAATAAGAAAGAGACCACATTTATTGCTATCCTGGTTTTGATTGCCATTGTGCTCACCTGCACGAACCTGGTCTCAATCGCGGGGCTCAAGGGCGCCCTGGCGGGGATGCAAAGCAATCTTGATGCCCTTCGCTTCGAGATTCGCAATGAAGTCAGCGATATCTCGGATGTCTTCCAGGCCATGCAGGAGGAGGCTCGCTGGTGGGAGTCTGAGGATTTTGAGATTACCAGCTTGAGTCCGGGGCAGGCCCAGATCAGGTTTGGGGGCTATTTAAAAGACTACCGGGCCGGCAGCAAGGTTTTCTTCAACTACCGCCGGCAGGGGGAAGAGGCCTATACTTCCCTGGAAGCAGTGGAGGAAAGCAGCGGCTATTTCTATGCCCTGCTGGACCTGGAATATGATCCCGCACCGCCGTGGGAACAACAAATTTTTTATTCCTTTGGGCTCATGTCGGATACTCCCGAAGAGCTTATCACTGAGGCAGTATCGGATTGTGAACAGCAATTCGACTACTATGTATCTGTTGTTGACGGCGACAACGTCAGGGTCGGCGATCCGGAGAGCCTGTTCCTGGGTAAACTTAACTACAGCTATTACACCAGCCTGCAGAGCTTTTTAGATGCGGGGAGTAACAGCATCGATATCCGGCTATTAGAAATGGAGAACGATGCGCTCTATGATGTGACCGCGGCCAGACTTGAACTCTGCAAAGGCAGCCGGGTTGTGGAGAAGGTGTCTCTTGGCGTCAGTGATGAATCCGGTTACATGAGTGAGTGGCGGGCTGAAGCCAAGGCCAAAGCGGGAGAAGATTACAACG
>CAZQVX010000298.1:0-1890 GCA_964596845.1 uncultured Syntrophomonadaceae bacterium
TGCTGTAATAGCGGAAGGGAATGCTCTTCAGGAATAAAAAGAAAACATTCTCCTCAATACCCACATTCAAGAAGGCGGTCCTGATCACCCCCAACTCGTAACCGATCCAGGTAGAGATAATCCCGATGGTGGCCACCGGCGCAGCGGTGCTATCCACGATGTACGAGAGCTTCTCCCGCGATATCCGCAGCCGGTCCGTAAGCGGGCGGGCGGTATTTCCGGTGATGAGGCTGCTGCCGTAATCGTCAAAGAAGATGAGCATCCCGATACCCCATGCGGCCAGCTGCCCGGCTCGAGGGGTCTTCGCTTTTTTGGCGATGGCCTCCGCTATGGCATTAGCTCCGCCGGAGCGAGTGATCAACCCAATCATTCCGCCCATGAGCAGAGTAAAGATCAGGATAGCACAATTCCAGGGGTCGGTAACGCTTCCGAGGACATAATTTTCCATAGCTTGAAGTAGGCCGGTACCGGGATTATAACCGTTTAAAAAAGTAGCCCCCAGCACAATAGCAATAAAAAGTGATCCGATAACCTCACGGGTGGCAATGGCCAGTGTAATCGCTACAATGGCCGGTAGAATAGATAAAAACCCGTAGTCCACTATCGTTCCTCCCTTTCATAATATTTTTTACGCAGTAAGGAAAATCCGCAAAACAGGCTAAGCGCAGTTAATATCTTACCGGTGGCATCACCCCCCCTTTACTTCCAATCAGACTACAAAGAGAATCAAAAGTGAAATAACTTATATCTATACTTGTAGTTCGAGATAAGCATAAATATTCCTGCATAAATATTTTGCTTCAGCTGCCGTCCCGGCGCCGTCAAAACATGTTAACCTTCCTTCCTCAGGCAGTCGGGATGATCGAATGCCGGGCTGTTGACCAGCCCGGAGACGGGATAAGCCTCCATCATGGCTGAAGGGTAAGGCAGGAGCATGTCTTGCAGTTTCTCTGCCGGGGTCTGCGGGTTAAGCCAGTCCCGGTAAGACCCCTGGGGTATGATCAGCGGCATGCGGTGGTGGATAGAGGCAACAACGCTGTTAGCCGCTGTGGTAATGACGGCGCAGCTGTCCGGGGGCTGCGCCTCCCGGCCGCCGCTTTCATAGAGGGCGCCAAAAGCAAAAGGGCTGCCATCCTGCAGGCATATATAGAAGGGCTGTTTCGACTTCCCCTCCCTGCGCCATTCATAAAAACCGCTCGCCGGGATCAGAGCCCGACGATGCCGGAAAGCACTGCGGAAAGCCGGTTTGGAGGCCACGGTTTCCGCCCGGGCATTGATGAGCGCTTTCCCCCCGCCCTTGTCCGAAGCCCAAAAGGGCATAAGCCCCCACTTCATGCGGGTCAGCTCTCGCTGTCCGCTGCGGCAATTGCAGCGCATCGCCAGGATCGCCTGGGAGGGAGCAATGTTATATCGCGAAATAAGCTCTTCGTAAAATTCAATCTCGAATAAGAGCTCCAGAATTCGCTTCTCTGTCACCAGGGCAAACCTGCCGCACATATCCTTTCCTCTCTTCTCTCCTTTAGCCATATACTACAACTTAAAGTAGCGTCAGATCAATGTAAATAATGGGATCCCCTTCCCCCTGCTCCCCTTAAAAGGTGACGAGGGCGTCGACAACCACGGGACGGGAGCCCTCCAGGATGATGGGATTTAAATCAATCTCCCGGATTTCGGGGTGAAGCAGCAGAATTTCTCCCACCTTCTGCAAAACTCTCACCAGAGCCTCACGATCCGCGGCGGGTGCCCCCCGGAATTCTCCCAGCAGCTCTTTAGCCCTGATCCCGTCAAGCATTTCCAGCCCCTCTGTCCGCCCCAGCGGCGCCAGGCGAAAAACAGTATCGCGCAGCGCCTCGGTAAAGATTCCGCCCAGACCGAACATGACACAAGGCC
>CAZQVX010000299.1:0-1868 GCA_964596845.1 uncultured Syntrophomonadaceae bacterium
AATTCATCTTCCTGGAAGAGGATTTCACTGTTGAGAACCGCATGCTTACCCAGACTATGAAGGTAAAGCGCCGGGTGGTCCTGGATAAATATCTCGATGAGATCGAGACTCTTTATGCCTGATCTGTTATTTCAAGTTGGTGGATAGAATGGCCCGGTACGCAAAAAATAACTTATTCCGGTGAAAATAAAAAGGTACACTGTGGATGAACGTAATGGAAAGGATTCAAAAAAGGCATTCTGTGCGAACCTATGATCAACAAGAGGTTAGCGTAGGGATCAGGGAAAAGCTGCAGCAGCTCTTTCAGGAGCATTCCCGCGGCCCCTTTGGGACGGTAGTGCGCTTTGCGCTGCTGGATCTGGGATCAGTCAGCCCCGCTGAACTCCGGAGCCTGGGCACCTACGGGATGATCCGGGGCGCCCGCCTCTATATCCTGGGGGCGGTTAAGGATATAGCCGGATCCCAGACAGACCTGGGCTACTGCCTGGAGAAAATTATCCTGGAGGCCACCGCCCTGGGGCTGGGTACCTGCTGGATGGGCGGCACCTTCAGGCGAAACAGCTTCGCCCGCTGGATGCAGCTGGCTAAAGACGAGCTGCTGCCGGCGATTACACCGGTGGGCTATCCCGGTTATCCCGTCAAAAACAGGACCCTCCGGGGTCGGTTCTTTCGTTCTGGTTCCCACCCCAGGCGGAAGCCCTGGCGAGAGCTCTTTTTCACTGGGGACGGCACGACTCCGCTGGGTGAGGAAGAGGCTGGGCCTTACCGCAACGCCCTGGAGGCGGTGCGTCTCGGTCCTTCGGCTACTAACCGCCAGCCCTGGCGGATTATCAGGGACTACGGGGGGCGCTATCGCCTATATCTTAAAGAAGACCGCCTTTATAACAGGGCCCTGGGGAAGCTCAGGATGCAGCAGATCGATATAGGCATCGCCATGTCGCATTTTGAACTGGCTTCCCGGGATCAGTCTATTGACGGCCGCTGGAATCCCGGCGCTCCTGCGCTGCACCTTCCCGGCCTGGAGCACATCGCCCTATGGGAGACGGGAGGGTTCTAATGGCAAAAGATCGGACTCAGGACACCTTTACAATTCCGCCCCAGGGGGGGCGGGCCTTCAGACTTAATAAAGGCGAGAGAGTGCGGGTGATCGATCCGGAAGGTAAGCAGGTCGCCGATTTTATTGCCTTTAACACCAAAGGGCCGCGCGAACATCTCTCCACGGGGGCGACCATTGACAACAACAGGTCGCTCTATCTCAAAGTAGGTGACAGTATTTACTCAAACCTGCACCGGCCCATGCTGCAGGTGACGGCCGATACTGTGGGGGCGCACGACCTGCTGCACCCGGCCTGCAACCCCGAAATGTACCGCATCCAGTACGGGATCACCGGTGAGCACCCCAGCTGCCATGAAAATTTCAAGGTGGTGCTGACGGAGTACGGGCTTGACGAGACCTATCTTTCAACGCCCTTCAATATCTTTATGCACACCCGGGTTTTTGACGACGGGCATATCGAGGTCAAAGAGCCTCTTTCGGCGCCGGGTGATTATATCGAACTGCGGGCGCTCACAGATCTTATTGTGGCTGTGACCGCCTGCTCCGTTGCTGAGAGCAGCTGTAACGCGGGGCGCTGTGGACCCATCAAGATCGAGATCTATCCATCATCGTGATAGCTGCGGAACACCAGGGATGATAGCTTGTGGATAAAGGGGTAAAGGGCGAACAAAGTTCGTCCCTTGTACAATAACGCCAGGCTTTTTGAGAACCAGTCACAAAGTTCGCCCCTATAAAATGCCGTCAAGCTGCATCCGTTGCAGCCGGGCGATTCTCTCCTCGATGGGCGGATGGGTGCTGAACAGAGTCATGA
>CAZQVX010000300.1:0-1865 GCA_964596845.1 uncultured Syntrophomonadaceae bacterium
TATCGGGGATAGCACTATTGACATCAAAACAGCAAAGAACGCCGGAGTTGATTTTATTGCCGTCACCACAGGGGTGACAGGAAGAGAAGCATTTCTCCCTTTCCCCCATGTCGCCATTGTAGATTCCCTCTCCGCCATTCCAGAAGTGATTGAAGCTTAAAAGACTTCACCCCCGATGGATGTCAACACAGTAAAAGCAGTTTCCCCCTGAATCGCGATAATCGGCCCGCGCCGTGCAAATCCTGCCATTCCAACATCTGTAACGGCCCAGGATAAAAACCGGTAATGGCACGTCAATGGGGTGCGCCAAAATTTATTATCAAGCCCTACCGATAGTTCCATGAACAGTAACAAAAGAGGAATAGGGGAAACGTTTGTTGAATTATATGAATATAGCGAATTGTACTCGCGATAGGGGGGGTAGATCATGGAGATAAAATGGTACGGTACCGCCACGCTGGTTTTTTCGTCTGAGGGGAGATCTCTTCTTTTTGATCCTTTTCTGCCCATGAATCCGGCTTTGCCACGGCCGGATCTGCTGGAGCTTGCTGCTTACGAAGATGTTTTTATTACCCACGGGCATTTTGACCATCTCATCGATGTTCCGAAGATAGTCGCAGGCGGGGGCTCGGTATTCTGTTCGGAGATTGCAGCAAAAACCCTGACCCGGGATGGTGTAAAAAAGGAAAACATTGTGGTCATTAAACCGGGTGAGCAGCTTGAACGGGGCCCCTTCAAGATCACCGTCTTCAGGGGCAAGCATATCCGCTTTGATCTCAAGCTGATTCTTAAGACTGTCTTCAACCGCCGGGTGATCAACCACCGCAGCAACCTGGGGGCGCTGCTAAGGGGCGCCCGGAATTACCCTGCCGGTGAAGTGCTCACCTACCTCATCGAAACTGAAGGGAAGAGAATATTCCACATGGGCAGCCTGAGCCTGGATGAAAGCGAGCACTACCCCCGGGGGATCGATATATTAACCATCCCCTTCCAGGGGCGCTCGGACCTTCTCTCTTACACGCCAAAATTCATCAACATGCTGCAGCCGGAAAGCATCTACCTGCATCACTTCGACGATGCTTTTCCTCCGGTCTCCAGCCCTGTGGAGGTCGAGCCCTTTATCGAGTCAGTAGAGGAGAACTTTCCCGGGATCAGGATAACCTGTCCCGAAGTATTTAAATCAGTGCAGTGCTGAAATAGCGCTCCACCCTGTCCGCCAGTACGGTTGCCACCGTCTTATCGCGGCCGTGCTTTCGGGCCGCCTCGCAGGAGGCCCAGACATTTGCTCCCGAAGAGGTGCCCACGAGAAGCCCCTGTAGCCTGGCCAGGTCCCGGGAGGTATTGACGGCGTCCTCATCACTGACCTCGATCACTTCGTCCACCAGGCTTCTGTCCAGCACCGCGGGCACAAAACCGTCGCCGATGCCCTGAATCTTGTGCAGCCCCGGCTCGTGGCCCAGGAGCGCCGATACATTTTTGGGCTCAACGGCAATGACAATAACCTCCGGATTCTGCTCTTTAAGAAACTTGCCCACACCGCTGAGCGTCCCCCCGCTGCCGAGGCCCGAGACAAATATATCTACATGACCCTCCATTTGCTCCCAGATCTCCCGGGCTGTGGTCAGGTAGTGAATCTTAGGATTATCCGGGTTTTCAAACTGCTGGGGCACAAATATAGAGGGGTCGTTCTCTGTGCGCGCCACTACTTCTTCGACAGCTCCGCCGATACTTTTTTCCGCCGGGGTGAGAAGAAGCTCGGCGCCGAGAGCGCGGATGATCTTTTTTCTCTCCTCGCTCATATTTTCAGGCATGACAATGATCACATGATAACCCTTCTGGACCCCGGCCAGCGCCAGGCCGATGCC
>CAZQVX010000301.1:0-1863 GCA_964596845.1 uncultured Syntrophomonadaceae bacterium
CCGCCGGCTGCATTTTGGCATTCAGGATCGGTTAGTGAAATTATGCTTATGTAATTACAGGTAGTGCCAAAATGAGACGAGAGGTGTGTTGATGATGAAGAAAGTAGTTCTTATTGAACCGCAGTCAAAAGAGGATCATGTTTATAAATCCGTCCGGATGCCCCGCCTGGGTTTGCCGCTGCTGGGGGCCCGGCTGAAAGCCGCCGGTTACCGGGTGGAGCTTTACCTGGGGACGGGCGCCACGCTGCCCTGGGCCAGAATTTTGGATGCAGATTTTGTGGGCATTTCAACGATCACAGCTACCAGCAGTGAAGCCTACCGCATTGCCGGTTACCTGCGCTCCCGGGGTCTGACGGTTATTATGGGGGGAATCCATCCTACTTTTATGTCCGAAGAGGCGCTTGGCCATGCCGATTATGTGGTCCGGGGTGAGGCAGATTTAACGTTTGTCCCGCTGCTCCGCGCCCTGGAGCAGGGCCGGCTTCCCTGGAATGTGCCGGGAGTTTCATTCTGGAACGGCCGGGAAGCGGTGCACAACCCTTGCTCCACGGCGCCGGTGGAGATGGATCAGGTGCCCCTGCCCGACTTCTCCCTTTTCGTCGGTCAAAAACCCTTTCGCACCATACCGGTGATGACCTCGCGGGGCTGCCCCTTCAACTGTAATTTTTGCAGTGTCACCCCCATGTTCGGGCGCCGCTATCGCTTTCGCAGCACAGAGAGCATACTAAATGAACTTGCCGCTTACCGGGGCCGCAGCGTCTTTTTTTGCGACGACAATTTTACCGCTAATTCTGCGCGCAGCAGGGAGCTATTTCAAAGCATGATCGATAGTGATATCGGGTTGAAAAGTTGGGGCGCCCAGATGCGCGTGGAGGCCTCCCAGGACTCAGAGATGCTGGATCTTATGCGGCGCTCCGGCGGCGATATAGCTTATGTGGGATTGGAATCAATCAACCCGGCCACTCTCGCTGCTCTTAATAAGCAGCAAAGCGTGGAGGATGTCCGTGAATGTGTGCGCCGTTTTCATGAATCCGGGATCAGGGTGCACGGTATGTTTATCTTCGGCAGTGAAGCAGATACAGCGCAGACAATACACGACACTGTGGATTTTGCACTTGATGCCCGCATCGACAGCTTGCAGTTTGCCATATTGACCCCGCTGCCGGGAACACCTCTCTATCAGCAGTTGGAATATGAAGGGAGGCTTCTAACCAGGCATTGGGATCTTTACGACGGGCACCACGTTGTCTTTCAACCGGCGCTCATGACACCCGAACAATTGCAAAAAGAGACCCTTTCCGCCTTCAGACGCTTTTATACCTTCAAAAATATATTCCAAAATGTTTCCACCATGGGCTGGCAGACCGCCTTCTACCGCACAGTGGGATGTTACCTGGTGCGTCATTTTGATAGAAAGAGCCGCTGGTACAACCGGGCCCTGGCGAGGCTGCAGGACAGCGAGCCCAAACCGGTACCGCTTTACTTCAGGCTGCTGAAGGCTGGTTCGGGAAAGGGGGAGGAGGCATCGCCCGCTTCGCTGCGGATATTTCTGATAGAAAAAAAGGGGATTCTTTATCTCCGGCTGCGGGGCCTTATCAGCAGTTTAAACCTGCGCGAACTGATTCGAACCCTGCGGTCGCTTTTACCGCAGCGTTCCCTTCACCTGGTGGTCAATGCTGAAGAACTTAGCTTTGCTTCAAGAAAAGCGGCCGCCGCTTTTACCCGCTTTCTTGAATGGTTGGGCCGGAACACTCGCCGCCTGCAGGTTATAACTTCCGGAGATGGCGAACAGAAAAATAAGTTCCCTGCCGGGGGTCGCCGCCTGAGACTGCCCCGTTTCGAACTGCTTTTCAGCAGGCGCTA
>CAZQVX010000302.1:0-1863 GCA_964596845.1 uncultured Syntrophomonadaceae bacterium
GGGCAGATGGCTTTTGATACACTGACGATGACAGCGGTAGCTTCTGAGCTGCAGGTGCTGGTAGGAGCGCGGGTTCAGCGGGTGGCCATGCCTTCACGCGAAGATCTCTTGCTTTCGCTCTACCGCCCCGGGGAAGAATGCACTTTGCTGCTCTCCTCCCACCCCCAGCATGCCCGGATCCACCTGACCCGGCACCGTTTCCGCCTACCGGAACAGCCCCCTCCCTTCTGCATGCTCCTGCGCAAATACCTTGGCGGGGCCCGCATCGCCTCCCTTCACCAGCCCCCCCTGGAGCGCATTCTGGAGCTGCATTTCGAAGCTCACGAAGGGCTTCCGGCGGTCAAGCTTATCGCCGAGATCATGGGGCGGCGGAGCAATCTCATCCTGGTGGATCAAGATGGGGTAATCCTGGGGGCAGTTAAAACCGCCACCCTGGAGCAGAACCCGCGCCGCGCAGTCCTGCCGGGCCTGCCCTATGCGGAGGTGCCCCCGCAGCCGGGGCTCGATCCGGCGGCGGCTGATCCGGATGCGCTGGCCGGAGCCATACTGCCCCTGCTGGCAAAAGGCGTCGGCCCCGAAAAGGCCTTGCTAAAAACGCTGCGCGCGGTGAGCCCGCCAGCCGCCCGGGAGCTGCTCCACCGCAGCCGCTGGGATGACGAAGCGCCATGGGGCTCACTGGAGCGGCTCAGCACCGCATCGCATGAACTCTTTGGCGGAGGCACCCCAGAGACGGCCTGCCTCTTCTCGGGGCTGAACATCTACGCCCCCTACCGGCTCACCCACCTTCAGGATAGCGCCGGGCAGAGCTTTGACAATATGAACGAGTTGCTGGACCGCCATTACAGAGAGTTGGGCGAATCGGAAGAGAGGCGGATTTTGCAGGGGCAGCTGCGCTCAAAGGTGAACCGCCGGAAATCACGCCTGGAGCGGAGGCTGGAAGAGGCGGAAGAAAAGCTGCAGCAGGCTGGGGAAGCGCACCGCTACCGCCTCTATGGTGAGACACTTTTTACTTACGGCAGCCTGGTCGGACGGGGATCGGAGGAGGCTTCCCTGCCCGATCCTTACCATCCCGATGAAACCATCATTATCCCCCTGGATCCTTCCCTGGACGCCAACGGAAACGCCCAAAAATATTTCCGGACCTACCGCAAAATCAGCAATAGCCGAATGCATCTAAAAAAACAGATCCGCCGCCTGCAAGAGGAGCTGGCCTACTGCCGGGAGTTGCTCTACACCATTGAGCAGGGCAGCGGCACTTCTCTTGGGGAGATCCGTGAAGAACTGGTGGAAGCGGGATATATGAAAGCTTCATTTAAGCGGGGTATGAGCAAAAATAAAAGGCGCCGCCGGGAGACGCCCCAGCCCCTCTCCTTCCGGGCCTCTTCGGGAAAGAAGATCCTGGTGGGCCAAAACAACCGCCAGAACGATCGCCTGACCTTCAAGATAGCTGACCGGCGGGATACGTGGCTACATGCACAGGGCTTACCGGGCAGCCATGTGATCCTTAAGGGGGAGGGTGCCCCACCCGCGGAGGCCGATCTCCGGGAGGCGGCACTGCTGGCGGCCTGTTACAGCCGCGGCCGCGAACTTTCCGCTGTAGCGGTGGATTACACGGAAGTACGCCATCTGCGGCGCAGGCCCGGCGGAAAGCCCGGTTTCGTCCTCTATGAACAATTTAAAACAATAACCGTAGATCCGCGAGACGAGGGGCTAAAACAGCTCCTGGAACAAAACCGCGGCGAGTAGCGGAGAAGCGCCTCCCCGCTCCCCATACTGCACAAGAACAACCTGTTTACTGGGGGATCCCAGGCAGCATTCATAATGACACTAATAATGTTTAGGGATCCTTCGCTTCGCTCATGA
>CAZQVX010000303.1:0-1856 GCA_964596845.1 uncultured Syntrophomonadaceae bacterium
TCGTTAACCAGACGCACTATATCTTCAAGGGAAGCCTCATCGGGAACCCAGTAGAGACAGCCGTTGATGACCTCCTCTTTCCCCGGCAGGATGAGCGGCCGCATGGCGGCAAATTCGTATTCGCCCAGCTCATCGCGCAGATTCGTCAGCTCGCGCCAGGAAAGATCGGTCTCTATAAAAGGTGAGAGTACCTTGATCATCTTCGGCCATTGCCAGGCTCCTTTACGCTCCATCTTTCGCCACAGCTGTACAAAGACCTGCTGCTGTCTATTCAGCTGTTTCCAGGGCGGCTCCCGGTAGTCTTCTGTTAAAAAATAGCGGTAGAGTTCAAACCCGTTCAGGCAGTCGCTGTCTTGGGGCAGCAGAGAATCGCCGCTCTCTTCCCCGGTGGCAAAGGCGCTGCTATCCACACCGCCCAGGTAGTCTCCCAGGACCGTGATGCCCTGGTAGTTGAGCGCCACATAGTGATGTACCGGGATGCCGGTCAGATCCTGCAGCAATTTGACAAACAGAGACCCCTCAAGGTGGCGGTACGCCTGGCCCAGGGGTTCAGGACCTCGTTCTTCAGTTTCGATGAGGGTATTGCCGGGGATATAAAGCAAGCTGATCACCCGGTTTAGGGGGTCCTGGTGAACGAGAAGCAGCCTTTCTACGTAAGGGTTTGCGCCCCAGTAATCAATTCCCCAGAGCAGGTAAACCCGCTCATCGCCGCCTTTTTGCAGGCGCAGAGACTGAGCCCAGCCGGCGCTATTTTGAACAGAGCGGAAGATGGTAACGAGGTTGAATGAAAAAACTACCGTCAGGATAAGAAGCATAAGCGCAACAAGAAACAACAGCATTTTGCGCTTGCGTTTGGTTTTCTTTTTTGGCTTCTGCAGCAGGTAAGACCTGCTGTAGTGCATCTTCTAGCCTCCGTTCTCTTTGAAACCGACGAGCAGACTGTTGCGAAACTGAACTGAACGGGGATGGAGCAGCATGCCCCTTTTGATCACCGACCCGATAGTCTGATCAACCGCAGTCAGAAGTGCGGGTTCAAGGCCGGTCAAGGCCATCTCCCTCAGCTTTTCCACCCCATCAAAGTCCCGCCCCGGCTCGATGAGATCAGCCAGATAGAGCACCTTCTCCAGCAGGGTCGCTCTTGCACGCCCGGTGGTATGACAGGCCACCGCTGCGAGCACCGCAGAGTCGGTTACCCCCAGCTCCGTTCGCAGCAGAACCGCTCCCACCGGGGCATGCAGCAGACGCTTTTCCGCCAGGGTAATCCGGTCCAGATGTAAACCATGCAACTCTGCTTTTCGACAGAGCTCCTCCCGGCTGTAAGCCTTACCATAGTCGTGGAGTAATCCCGCCAGGTAAGCCCGGGGCCTGTCCGCCCGGTAGCGGACAGCCAGTGCCGCAGCCGTTTCAGCCACCCCCAGGGAATGCCGGTATAGTTTCTCACCAAGGTGCTCTTCAATTAGTTTCTGGTACGGTCCCTTTTCCATACACTATTTTCTGCGCTCGCTGCGCAGGCGCCATGTCAGGCCGGGTTTATACTGTCCGGAAAATTGCGTCATTTAAATAAAAACTTTTTCTTAACAATTTAAGAGTTTTCCCTGGGTTTCGCCTCATTCACCACAATTTTACGACCTTCGAGATCAGCGCCGTTGGTTTTCTCCATGATCTCTTCCATCTCATCCTCATTAACCTCGATAAACCCGTACCCCCTGGACCGTCCGGTCGATCTTTCGGTAATAATCCGGCAGCCTTGCACCTGGCCGTACTGGCCGAAAAACTCCTCCAGTTGGCTTTCTGTAGTGCTCCAGGGGATATTCCCAACATATAACGTCTTTACCATCAAGCTGTCACCTCCAAGG
>CAZQVX010000304.1:0-1853 GCA_964596845.1 uncultured Syntrophomonadaceae bacterium
ACCGTCTCCCAGCGCCGCAGCTCCTTCACCTGACCCCGGATCAGCTCCTCCAGGCTGGCCAGGCGCCCCTCCATCAGCTCGATGACATCGCGCTGGCCGGCCACCAGGACACTGTCGCTGAAGGAGACGCCGATGAGAATTCCCAGGGCCAGGGCCAGAAAGACCGCGCCCAGAGCAATCAAGTATTCACGAAAATTAAATACAGAAATCACCGCCTTGGGCTTCCGCCGCCTTTTAACTTACGCTAGAGGAGCAGTTTCAGGCGAAAAATGAGCAGGCGAAAGAGGTGCTGGACCAGCGGAGAGTAGAAGGCCATGGTCAGCAGGGGGGTCAGGCCGGCGCAGAGGGCCAGGGGCAGCAAAAGCCCGGCCCGCTGCGGCTGATAGAGGCGGCTGACCCCTTTGGCATCGACGAGGCGGTCGCCCACTTTCAGGCGGACCAGAAAGGTGCTGGCCATCCCCATCCTCCCCTTCTCCAGAAACTCCGTCACCGAAAAATGGGCGCCCACCGCCACGATGAGCGCCGCCCCCAGGGCGTGGGCCAGCAGCAGGGCGATATCCTCGCTCGTCCCCGGGGCGCTGAAAAGGTGGTGCTTGAGCCCGAGGCGCTCCAGCCGCCCCCGCCCCGGCACGCCCCGCCCGTCGGCGTAAGCATGCACCACCAGTTCGCGCGCTTTGCGCAGCGCCTCGTCGCTCACACTGTCCATATCGCCGATGATCAGATCCGGGGTCAGCCCAAATTCCATCAGCGCATCGCCGCCCCCGTCCACCCCGACAAGCACCGGTCTGGTTTCATGGAGATAGCTCTTCATCGCCCGCAGGTCATCGCGAAAACCTTTTCCCCGAATCACCACCACCGCGTCCCGTCCGGCAAAAACTGTCTTAAGGGGCGGCGGCTCGATCCTTTCCGTGATGAGGCGGCGCTCCCGGTAGGCGTAATTAAGGGTGTTGACGAGGAAATCTTCCACTATTTGCTCCCTGCGCTGCTGCGAATTGCGGCAGACCTCTTTGTAAACACTCTCGGTGACAAGATCGCCGCGGCCGATCTCGGCGCCCCGGCAATAAACCGATCCTCCCACCACTTTGACCTTTTCGCCTTCGCGCACCGCCTCAAAAAAAGACTCGCCCAAGTTTTCCACCAGATGCACTTTTCGGCGAAGCAGCTGCTGCAGCGCCGCCGGCGGAAAAAGGCCGCTGCAAAATGAATGGATATTCAAGACCGCTTTTACCCCGCAGCGCAGCATCCCTTCCGCAGCGGTCCAATCAAGGTCGCGGTGGGCGATGAGGGCAATCTCCCTGGGGCGGAGCCTCTGGATCAGCTTTTTGGTCGAGCGATCCTTGCGCAGACGCCCGGCCTGCCGGGATACCTTTTCATGTTCAGGCGCAAAGGAAAACATTTTTAACCACACCCTCAATTAGCTTTTCCCCATCGCGCATTAACATATTAAACAAATCAAGCCAGCCCTTCCGAAATGGTGATCCCCTGTCAAATATAAGCTTATAAGTTATGTCAACAAGAGGGCATATATTTATCCTGTTGCGGACAATTTAAGAAAGCCTTCTCAACAGAAAAAAACCCTGGCAACGAAAGGAACCGCCATCATATATGAATACTAAAGGGCTAAAATACGCACTCCTCTTTGTCCTGATCATTTCCCTCTGCTGGATGGCCCTGACAGGCTGGCAGCTGAAGGCCAATACCCTGGAGAATATCAGGATTTACCAGGGTTCTTCATATTCTGTAAACTTAAAGATCCCCTTTCTCTACGTGCGCGGCGACCGCGATGATGTGATCCTCTTCAACGGCAACCCCTTAAAAGAGCTGAGCCGGGCCGGCACCCCCATCAACCTGGT
>CAZQVX010000305.1:0-1838 GCA_964596845.1 uncultured Syntrophomonadaceae bacterium
CCGGTAAACTGCTCCAGGCTTTCCTGGAAAAATACAAGCTCGCGCTTGAAAAAACGCTCCGCCTGGGGGGTGACCTGATGAGGGACGTTAAAAAGCCGGGAATAGGAAAGCGGCCGATAGTAAGTCCAGATCCCGTACAGACGCTGTACCATGTCGCAGCTGTGCGAGATGACCAGGCCGTCCAGGAAATCCAGCCTCTCTTTTAGGGCCTGGGTAAAAACATTGCGCACGTAACTGCAGCCGTACGGCTCCATGTAGGCGTCGGCCTCCGACGTGGGCTCTCCCGGGCGTCCGGTAATCTGGTAGGGGATCGCTCCGGCGGCGCTGATTATCTCGGGGGGGGCGAAACAGCAGAGATAGCCGATCACCGGCCGGCCGCTTTCCCGCCGTAGTTCGCGCACCCGCTCCATTTTCTGTGAATTCATTTCAGCCGCGCGGTCCAGCGCAGGTAAGTTTTTCATCGCTTATCTCTCCTTTTTATATCATCCGGGCAGACTGTTTCTTCAACCTTTTTTCCCGCTGCGGCCGGCCAGGGTCTCGATGAAGGCATGCACTCTTGTTTTGATCTGCGCATCGGACCAGAGGCGTGGGTCGGCCATATCGCTTTCGAAAATCAGCGAGGGGATGCCCATCTCCGCCAGGCGGTTTTTGGTATGGACTTCGCCAAAAGAGACAGCCCGGCATGAGCGTGTCAGGTGCATAACCGCCCCGTCCAGGCTGTATTCTTCCACCGCTTCTTCGAGCAAGCGGCTGCCGGCGAAACCGCCGAATACAGCGGGGTTGCACAGCTCCGGCATAGCCTCAGTGCCGTATTCATGCATCTTGACCGCTCGCTGCCAGGTGCGCTGGACTATGGCCTCAATCGGGTCACCGAGGTCGACTTCGAACCAGTCACCCACATTGTAGGTCGATTCGATGGCCATAACTGCACCCAACGACTCCAGGTAGTTGAAAAAACCGAGGTTGAACCAGGGCGGCAGGCCGAACCAGATCAGGCGATACTTTTCCTCTTCGATGATCCCGATACCCCGCTCAACCCTGTCTTTGACCTCATGGTAAATTTCTCGGTAAAAATCGACCGCCTCCGGCTCGCCGACCATGTACATCTGGGGAATGATCGCTGAAAAATAGTCGGTGGAGCCCATGGGGCAGGGGACGGCCTTGCGCAAGGCCAGGGCATCCCGCCAGTAGGTCAGAGCTTCATGTGATAGAACCAGAATTTCCCGGAGCAGGTCGGGATCCAGCTTTTTACCGGTGTGCCGCTCCAGAAAATCGATCTGGCCACAAAGATCCTCGCGCAGCAGGTTTTTGTAATGGGCGGCGATACGCGGGTCATGGGGGTCCACATCCCACGGCGGCGCCAGGGGGTCGCTGCTGTAGACAGGAACATCGAGAAAACGGGTGGCAACGGCCTGGAACCACTTATAGCGCGGCTCGCAGATAAAACCTGATCCCAAAAGCATGGTAGGGTTGCCCATCCCACCGGGTATGGGAGTGGCCTCGGGCACCTCGCCGGACTCCTTCCAAAGTTTGCAGTAACCCATGGTGTTGGTGACATAGGTGCAAAGCTCCGGGGAGTAGCCGTCCCCTTCGGCTGTTTTGATGAAGTCAGGTGCTACCAGACGACTGGCGCAGATGGTACCGAAGTTTTCAGGCCATTCCCAGAGCAGGTCGAAAGCTTTCAACAGTTCCGGCGGTACCCCAACCATGCACCAGGCCAGCGGCTCATTGCTGAAACGCCTTTCAAGCGTACGCATAAAAAAGCGCGGCAGCATATCTTTCATTTTGCGGGTGGTCTCCAGATGACGCCTGGCCCGGCTCATTTCACTGGACATATG
>CAZQVX010000306.1:0-1834 GCA_964596845.1 uncultured Syntrophomonadaceae bacterium
CTACCGGTAGAGCGCGATGAAGCGCTCCATGTAATAAAGAAAGAGCTGGTTGTAGTAGCCGGCGAACTGCAGGTCGCAGGCATGGGCGCCCAGGGGCATGTAAAGCACAGCGCACCTGTCATTGCCCAGAGCGCTATAGTTCTCTTTAAAGGAAGCTGAAGTTTCCCAGGGGACCATGCCGTCTTTGGTGCCTTGAAAGATCAGGCAGGGCGGGCTGTCGGCTTTGACCAGCCTTTCCACGTCGATAAAATCTGCGGCGCCGCCGATGCTCCTGAGCACTCCTGTAACCTTATTGGCGGGATAAAAGGGGATATACCCCTTCAGCGTCAGCGCCGGGCTGAAAAGATGCTTGTAAGAGGGATCCGGCATGGCCAGAGTCATGGCGGTGGTCAGGTGGCCCCCCGCCGAGCCGCCGGAGATAAAGACCGAGCCCAGCCCTGCTCCATATTCCGAGGCATGCTCCTCCAGGTAGTGCGTAAAAATCCCCAGGTGCCGCACCTGGTCATCCAGGGAAAAAGGGCCGACCGTATGAGCCGGCGACGCCACCGCCAGGGCACCGTTAATCCTGTCGCGTAAGCCGGGCCGGTTGGTAAATCCGAGAAAATTGTTCATCTCCAGCAGGCCGGTCAGGGTAATTTTGCTGGTCAGGCCGTACTGAACATCAAAGACAGTGTAGCCCCGTTCGGCAAAATATTTATTCATCTGCATCATGTTCCCCAGGCCCTTGTCGCCGGCCAGCCAGGCGCCGCCGTGCACGCGGATAATGGTGCAGCCGCTGCCGGGCAGATTTGCAGCGTCCGGGGGAGGCATAAAAACATCAAAATAGAGCTTGAGGCCCTCGTCTACGCCGTCGGTCCCCTCGTAAAAGAGAACATTTTCTTGCCAGGTGTAGTCTTCTGGAACGATTCCTAAAAAGTAAGCGGGAAGAGAAAAACGGTCTGTGCGAAAAAAGCCCTCCAGGTCCGGATCCAGCCGCTCACGCCAGTCGTCCCCGAAGGCAGCGGCGAAAGCTGCTTCTCCACTGGTCACGGCGCCGGGGATCAACAGCAGGGGCAGCAAAAAGGCGACGGCCATGGCCAGGCCCAGCAGCCCGGTGATGGCGCGCAGTGGGGTGCAGGCGGGGCCGCAGACCCTGAGGATCAACAGCGCCAGACCGGCATAGAAGAAGGCCATAAAGAGGGCGTTCTGTGATACGAAAATCTGCAGCAGCCCCATGTAGTCAGAAAAAAGGATGTAGAGGCAAAAAAGACCTGCGAGAAGGCCAGGCAGCAGAACCACCAGTAGTGCTGCCCGCCCCGCGCTCAGGCGGGTTCCGACCT
The DNA here is from genome assembly GCA_964596845.1 of uncultured Syntrophomonadaceae bacterium. Classification (GTDB taxonomy): domain Bacteria; phylum Bacillota; class Dethiobacteria; order DTU022; family DTU022; genus JAAZIN01. Next base: position 1,320 of record CAZQVX010000306.1, read on the forward strand.
GCCGGGCTGCGCCGTAGGCCTTCCCGCTGCCGCCTCTTGTCTGCTTGAGCACCAGCAGCGACAGCAAGGCGCCGATAAGCAGGATGCCAAAATAGGCCGGATAGACGGCCCAAAAGAGCAGCCGCAGGTTAGCCTCACGACTGTAGGTGCTGGATGCCAAAAAACCGCCCCATTGCATTACGGCAAGTGCGATCATGGAGAAGAGAAGATAAGCTGTGCCCCAGCGGGCCGTTCTTTGGGTGAAGCCGCCCCGGTGAGCGAGGTAGACCAGAAGCAGGTTCAACGCCAGGGCTAAAAGCAGGATCACACCGAAGAGGTTCGGCAGTGGGGCCTGCCCCGGCGCCAGGAGATAAATGATACCGTAGATCAAAGAGATAAGATTCAAAACCAACACGAGGCCCGCTACAAACCCGGTGAAAGGCGACCTATGCCGCAAGATCATCCCTCCATTTTTAAACTCGTTTTTAAATATATACTCAGAGTGGAGCATCAGCATCCCCCCAATGATCTATATT
>CAZQVX010000307.1:0-1817 GCA_964596845.1 uncultured Syntrophomonadaceae bacterium
GGAAAGAAGCTCCCATCGATTTTTTGATTGCAGAAGCCGATGCGATCACTCCAGTACCGGTATTAACGAGGGAAAACATCGAAGGTGAGCTGTCTGGCTCGCTTGAAGCGATGGCCGACGGGCCTGCTGCCGGACTTAACTGCTATGAGGGGATGGAGAGGCTCTTTTACTTTGCCGCAGATCCCCTGCATAACCGCGCTTTCGTCGATCTCATCGCGCACTACCGCCTGGTCCGCCCCGAAGAGATGCTTAAAACAAAGCCCGGCTGCAATGCGCCGTAAGCCAATGCGAGGCGGGGTGGAACCCCGGGCGGGCGTGGAAGCCCGCCCCTACAATTTCCTGGTATTTTTGACTGTTGTTGGGGTGCAGCCCCCTAGAGGCTTTTATTTCTCCGACTTCTGACCTCCAATTTCCGACCTGCGGGCGGGGGTGGAGGCCCATGGGCGGGGATGGAACCCCGCCCATGGGTTAGGCCGGTATGCAGGCTAGGATGGAACCCGGCCCCGGGTTAGACCGATGTGCAGGGCCGGGATGGAACCTGCCCCCTACATTTATTTGAAATAGAGGGCGCCGGCGGGGCAGGCTTCAACACAGAGGCCGCATTCGGTGCAGCTGGATTCAGCCAGGCTGACATCCTGAAAGGTGGTCACAACCCGCTTCATGCCGCGGCGGGAAAAACCCAGCGCTCCCACCTTGGCTACTTCGCGGCAGATCCAGACACAGCGTCCGCAGAGGACACAGCGGCTGCGGTCGAAAACAAATGTTTCTGCACTGTCGTCAACGTAACTATCGTAATCCAGCGGCGCAAAGCGGTTGAGCTTCATTTTGAGGCCCCTTGCCCTGGCCATCTGCAGCAAGGCGCAGCTCTTTCTTCTGGGACAGCTGCCGCAGCCGAGGCGGTGGTTGCTGAGGAGAAGCTCGAAGGCGCTTTTTACCAGGCGATCCACCTGCGGACTGCGCGTCTGCACAGAAAGCCCCTCTTTGACAGGCAGCGTGCAGGAGGTGACCGGCTCGGGACGTCCCTCCACCTGCACATAACAGAGGCGGCAGCTGCCCGAGGGGTGTTCTTTCCCCTCAATTGCACAGAGGTTGGGAATATAGATATCATTTTGCAGGGCCACCCAGAGCAGCTTCTCCCCCTCGGGGGCGGTTATTTCACGGCCGTCGATAAAGATGGTTACATCTTTGCTCATGCGCCCTTCCCCTCCCTCTCCGCCAGCAGTTCCGGCGGCGACAGTTTGATCACTGCGTTGTAGTCGGGCGGGCAGGTCTTGAGGCAGTTATCGCACTTGACGCATTTTATCTGGTCAATGGCCTTGAGGCCATCGTCCCGGGTGTAGACCGCCTCGGTGGGGCAGCTGCCCACGCAGACGTTGCAGAGCTTGCTGCACTTTTGCGGCTCAATAAAATAGACGATGAGTTCTTTGCACATAAGCGCCGGGCAGCGCTTCTCCCGGATATGGATCTCATATTCATCCCGAAAATAACGCAGGGTAGTTAAGACCGGGTTAGGTGCGGTCTTTCCCAGGTTGCAGAGTGATCCGGTACAGATATCTTCGGCCAACTCTTCCAGGATTTCAATGGAGCCGGGCTCGCCGCGGCCTTCAGTGATCTCTGTTAAAATGTCCAGCATCTGTTTCGTCCCCAGGCGGCAGAAAGTGCACTTACCGCAAGATTCCTGCTGCGTAAATTCCAAAAAATAGCGGGCGATGGCCACCATGCAGTCATCTTCGTCGAGGACAACAAGCCCCCCTGAGCCCATGATCGCCCCCGCCTCCTGCAGCGAATCGAAGTCAATGGGGATATCGAGCGCCGCC
>CAZQVX010000308.1:0-1814 GCA_964596845.1 uncultured Syntrophomonadaceae bacterium
GCCACATCGGCTGCCGGCAGGGCGCGGATAAACCCGTTAAAGCCCCATTGTGAACTGAATAAGACCAGAAAGGGGATGTAGAAGAAACCTTGCCGGCCCAGCGATATCACCAGGGACTGCACCCCCTTGCCCAGAGCCTGAAACATGGACATGAGAAGCATTTGGAGTGCTAAAACAGGCATACCCAGGGCAAAGGATTTGATAATTTTTGCGCCCAGTTCAATCACGACGGGATCGTTGATAAAGACCTTGATCCAGAAGTCTGAAAAAAAGTAAAAAAGTAAGGCAAGGACGCTGCATACGATCGTACCGCTAAAAGCTGCCTTCTTGATTGTTTCCTGCAAGCGGTTATAATTTTTGGCTCCGTAACTATAGCCCATCAGCGGTTGGCAGCCGCTTCCCAGGCCCATGGAGAGCATGACGGTAATGTTGGAGATCCGTCGGGCCACCCCGTTTGCCGCCACAACCGCATCTCCGAAGCTTCTCGCAAAGACATTGCCCACAGCAAACCCGGTGCTCGTGAGAAGCATCCCGATGGATGCCGGCAGGCCGACCTTGAAGATCTCGGCATAAACATCTCGATCAAAGCGGTAATGCTTCCAGGATATCGAGATGACCCCTTTCTTCCTCGTGTAAAAAGAGAGGCAGTATGCAAAACCCACTATGTTGCCGATTACCGTGGCGATAGCTGCGCCGGCCACATCCATCTTAAACAGAAAGATAAAGATGGGGTCAAGGGCAATGTTCAACAGGGAGCCGCTGACCATGCCGATCATCGCTTCTTGTGTAGCCCCCTCGGAGCGCAGCAGCCCGGCCAGAGCCATCTTCAATCCGATTACTGGGCTTCCCATAAGCATAATCGACAGATAGCTTTTTCCAAACCCAATGGTGTTTGCACTGGCTCCGCAGGCCATGAGCACCGGCTTGATGAAAATGAGGCCGATAATGGAGACGGCGGTGCAGACCACCGCTGCAGACCAAAAGGATACAGCACCGGCCCGGCTGGCGCCGGCTCTCTCTCCCTGGCCCAGCAGCCTGGAGATGAGCGAGGCTCCCCCGACGGCAAATATGTTTCCGAAGGCCTGGATCATCATGAACACGGGCATGGATATGGCGATGGCGGCAACCATGTTGGGTTCGTTCAGTTTGCCGATGAAAAAAGTATCGGTCATGTTGTAGATTACCTGCACAAGCATGGCCATCATCGTAGGGATGCCTAGAGTCCAGATTGCTTTGTAGACAGGCGCTGAATCAAGAACGTGAGTGCGGTCCAGCTGCTTTTTCACCTGATCAGTTCCTTCTGTGTTTTAATTTTTCTGCAGTTGCGGCGATGATTTCCAGAGCCTGTTTCAGGTTGCTCAGATCTTCCTTCGTCAACGAGGCCAGCCTGGCGGCAATATGCTGCTTGAACTGCACATCAATTTCTCGGGCGACCCTCTGGCCCTCTTCCGTCAAAACCAGGGCATACTTTCGGCGGTCATCAGAGTCGGGCACCCTGCCCACCAGCCCTTTTTCCTCCAGGCTGTCGGCTACTGTGGTAAAAGAGCCCCTGGCCAGGCCTACTCTTTGGCTGTATTCAGTCATGGTGCAGCCTTCATGTTTATGGATATACATCAAGGTTTTTTCTTCGCTGATATTTAGCTTTGCCGCCGTTTGAATATTGCTGCCTTTCAGCAGAGCCCCGATAAATCTGGGCAGCAGGGCAACCAGTTCAGCAATGTCCTCGCCTTTGTCAGGCACTATTTTCACCCCAAGCATGACATTGCTTAGAATTCTAACATTTAGAAATCTAACTGTCAACGCGCTTCCGCTCC
>CAZQVX010000309.1:0-1797 GCA_964596845.1 uncultured Syntrophomonadaceae bacterium
TGGCGTACGAATCAGCGCCGTAATTAAATGCAATCCCCATCATATCACCGGTTATGGCCAGAATCCGGGGATCCTCTACCGCCCCCACCAGCTCGGGAAGCGAATCCAGGAGAACGCCGGTCAGCTCCTCCATCAAACCGGGAACCCCCGGGTGGGCAATCATATCCACCATCGTCCCGACAACGGAGCCGTAGCCCATGTCCACCGCCGCTATGATCAGGTCATTTATCGTTTTCTCCAGCCGGGGATCTTCCAGCAGCAAGGCGACGGTCTCCATGATATAGAAGCGCATATCATCATCAGCGATGAGGTCGACAATGACTTTAAAAAAGTACTCGATATCCTGCGCCAGCTTTGGATCGCGCAGGTAATCGGCAATAACGTCGCCCAGGACATTTACCAGGCGCTCGTCGCGGACAATATCGGCAAAGAGAAGCTGGCGGTTGGCGATAGCATCGGCGAAGCTTTCGTCTTCTACCAGCCCCCAGATGATCTCATCCAGGGCGGAAGCCAGCTGCGGATCTTTCAAAACGGCCTGGTTGAACTCTTCCAGGGAGGCCAGGGCACCGGCCAGGTCCTCTTCCGAAAGTGTTTTTACAGGGGCCAGCTCTTCACCGGCCAGGTAAAGCCTGACGGGATCCAGAGCTGCACCCATGGCGCCCAGCAGGGTATCTTCGCCGGCGGCGCTCGCCGGCCGGCTCCCTGCCGCAGCTGTCAGAATGGGCGCCACGGTCATCATTACCAACAGCAGCAGCAGCACACCCCGCTTGCGCAGGAATTTCAACAATACGGATATTTTCTGTTTTATCCCGGCCGCACCATTTTCGGTAATTTTCATTTGACTCCCTCCTCGTCAGGTATGAGGCAGCGCCTGTCAGTCAGCTCGACGTAATCAATTACTGCCCGCCGCTTCAAGAGGGGCACCTCCCTGCCTGTCAACGCCTCCGAACAACCCTTTCAGAGGGCTGAACAGCGCCCTCAGGTTGTCGTAGACTTTGATCACATAATCATGAATCCTTTCGCCCAGGTAATCGTCGAGGCGGGCATTGCTCATGAACCTGTCGGTCACATAGACCAGGGAATCGGCCAGGGTATAATCGGCCTCATCCAGCTTTTCATTAACCAGTGCCGCTTCCAGCTCTATGAGTTCGGGCCGGGCCAGCAGCGCCGTCATGAAACGGGGCTGCTGATCGGAGATGATATAGCCAAGCCGGTAAGACCTGCCCTCGCGCTGCAGGAAGCGGGCCACCCCCTCCACGGGAAAGGCCGCCACCCGGTTCGCCACCACGGAGAGCGTCTCCGGCTGCAAGCGCAGCAGCGGCCGGAGTTTATCCAGGGGAATGTCAACGCCGGCGTCTCCGATGAGAGCGCTGAGATTTTCGCTGTTCCGGAGCGTTGTGGCCAGCGCTTCCAGCACCGTGGGAACGGTGGAGAGATTATCCTCCAGCAGGCCGGAAATATCCTCATTATCCCGCAGCAGGCCGGCGGCGGCGCTTACCGGCAGCTCACGCAGCGCCGCACCGAGCAGCGCCGGCAGCTTCATATCGCTGCGCACATAGGCGGCCATCGCCTTCAGCGGGCTGCCGTGGGCGAACACATCCTGAAGGTTGGCCAGGACGGCTCCCTTCAGAGCTGCTCCATCACCAACAAGGTTCCGGGCGGTGCCGGCCAGCATCCCGGCCAGGGGATCAGCCAGGCGGTTGCGCACCGAGTTCTCGCCCAGAAACACGTTCAAGACATCTCTGAATTCCTCTGCCGGCGCCTTGATCGCATAGCTCCGGCTGGGATCAAGCCAGC
>CAZQVX010000310.1:0-1792 GCA_964596845.1 uncultured Syntrophomonadaceae bacterium
CGATCACGGTTCGTTAACCTGACCCATGAAGAGGAGGGCTCCCGTCTTCTCATCAGTGATGGTAAAGAAGAAGGGGCGGTCGATGATCATACTAAAACGATCACTTTCGGTTCGCAAAGACATAGTCCTGCATTCCACCGAGGTAACTGCCGCCGCTTCAGTCCCTTTTTCATTTACATCCACATAAGTTCTATGCTTGACATCGCTGATATAGATCTCCGGCAGGACCGGGCACATCCCGCTGAAGTCGGCGCGCTGCGGATCAAAGGCGGACTCCATCCCCATTTTTTTCAGGATTGCATTCAGCGAGGCTTCGTATTCAAACTTGAACCGGGGCAGCCCCACCTCGCCCTCCATCTCCCTGAAAGAGAGCAGCCATGCGGCCCAGGCATCCGGGGTCAGCTCCCCATAAAATTCTGCGAGCGAACTCTTCGGGGAGGGCAGAAAGATAGTCATGCCGATGCGCCTGTTTTTACCGTAGGACAGGATCACCGCCTCGAAGTTATTCCCCTGGAAATAACGGTAGCTGCCTTCCCTGAACATTAGGGGATGATCCTTCTCGGTTCCATCAGGCAGCTTGAAGGGGATCTCGCGGGTCTTGTTCGGATTGAACTCGTCGGACCAGGCTCCGTTGAAATAGATAGCATTGATAAGAAAGAGCACAGTCAGCGGATCAATGGGGGCTTGAATGATCTCTTCAATCTTACCCCTGGTTTGCTGCTCTACCCAGCGGTTCATCGCCAGGACAGCCCCGGGATCACTGAAGTCAAGGGAGCTGACTTCAGCGGCAAAGTAGTCGCCGTTGCGCTGCAGAAAGTCTTCGTTGAAGTCTACGCCCTGACGCGCCCAGAGAGAATTGGCCACAGCCAGCTCTACCTTGGGATCGGGGTTTTGCAAAATGCTCTGCAGCCCGGCAAAGGCAAGGTTCATCTCTTCCAGGCTTATCCCCTGAAGATGCAGCGCACCAAGCATCTCCTGCAAGGTTTCTCCCGAAGCCCCGTTGGCGGTCATGGCCAGGGCTGTGGAGATGCCGGCTGGGGAGATAAAGATATTTTCGTAGGGATCGCTCTCACAGAGGCGGCGGAAGATGGTAAGCCCGAAGGCTCTGTTCCCGTCGATGAGCCCCTTATCGACATGGTCGGCCGGCTCCGCAGAGACCTTTTGGGGAAGCAGTCCGGTAGGGACGCCGCCGGCGCCGCCTGCCCCACAGCCGACCGGCAGCAGCAAAACCGCCGCCGCAAGCAAGAGCAGCGCCGGATGGATCATAGGGTGGGTATGCAATGGAACCCTCTCCTTTAACAAGGTCTTTTCTGTTCATCAGATCAGACCCGAAAGCAGCAAAAAAAGTTCCCCACCAGGGGGCAAGTTGGTGTTTTATATAATTTAATCGGAAGGCCTATTAATCTGTGGCGCCTTCGGATGTTTCTTCTATGACCAGTTCGGTGATCACCGGCCGGTAGCGGCCGTTTTTTTTCACGCGGCGATCCCAGAGGCTGATCCCGCCGTATATGAGGGCCATGACTGCAAAGCCCAGCCCCGCGGCAGCCAGCTCCTTGCGGCCCGCCCAGCCCAGAGCGGGGGCAATCTTTAGCCCCAACACTATTCCCGCCACCAGCCCGGCCAGCGGCACCAGGTAGAGCATGAAAGCGATAAAGAGAGCCCGGCGGTCATCTATCTCGATGAGCACCCGCTGCCCGGCGCGCGCCCGGATGGGGTTTAAAACCTCCACGTAGTGCTCCCGCCGGTCTTCGGCGCTGAGAACACCGCCGCAGCGGCCGCAGTTTTCGCAGGA
>CAZQVX010000311.1:0-1773 GCA_964596845.1 uncultured Syntrophomonadaceae bacterium
GTATGTTTAACCCCTGCATGAAACACCAGGTTCCCGCCGAGGAGCGAAGCTGCTTAGAGACAACAAAACGAGCCCCGGCGGTCCCCATAAATTTAATCCAGTCGCCCAAATTCCCGCTCCCTCACCATGATCTGCTTCTACCAGTCTACCACAAAATCAGCTATCTCAGTTAGCTTTGCTCAGCCGGGCGGACATTTCTAGCCCGGCTCCTAACAGGACAGGCCTGCCGCAGCCGCTGTAAGATAAAAATACGGCTCCCGCCGGCCGCGGCTAAGGAACGCCTCGCTGAGCTGACGTTTCACCGCGGTGACAGCTTCTTTTTTTAACAGGACAATAGCACAGCCGCCGAAACCTGCGCCGGTCATCCTCGCACCCAAAACGCCATCTGTCTGGAGGGCTGTTTCTACGATGAGATCGAGTTCCGGACAGCTGACCTCGTAAAGATCTCTCAACCCGGCATGCGACTGCTCCATCAACCGCCCGTACTCATGCAATTTGCCTTCACGCAGCGCCGCCGCTGCGGCGAGCGCCCTTTCATTTTCCTCAATGATATAGCGGCTTCTCCGGGCCGGCAGGGCGGGAAGTCGCCCTTCGACCCGCTCGAACTCTGCCCTGCTCACATCGCGCAAAGCGGCAAGAGGCCGGCCCAGAAGTCCGGTCAGGCGCTCGACAGCAGCTTCACATTCTTCACGCCGCTGATTATACCCGGAAGCAGCCAGACTGCGCGACACCCGGCTGTCAACGATGAGCAGGCCGTATCTGCCCATGGGCATGGGGATATATTCATATTCTAAGCTGCGGCAGTCGAGGAGCAGGGCCGTGCCACTCCGGCTCAAGGCGGCGGCAAACTGATCCATCACCCCGCAGCGCACTCCGACAAATTCGTTTTCAGCCTGCCGGCAGAGGAGGGCCAGTTCGCGCGGCGCCAGTTGAAGACTTGAGAGGCGGGCCAAAGCCGCAGCCACAGCCACCTCGAAGGCAGCCGAAGAGGCCAGCCCGGCCCCCACGGGTATACTGCTGGAGATGGCAAGCTGCGCTCCCGAAAGGTGATAACCTGCTTTTTGAAATACCCAGCAGACCCCTTTCAGGTAATCAACCCAGCTTATTTCTTCGGATTCCCTCTCCAGATGATTTAAAGAAAAGGTTATTTCATCCCCAAAACCCTCCGAAAAGGCAGTAATGCACCGCTCCTGCAGCGCTGTCGCCTCCACAGTAGCGGCATAATCGATCGCCGCGGGCAGGACAAAGCCTTCATTGTAGTCGGTATGCTCACCGATGAGGTTAACCCGCCCCGGTGCAACTGTTCTAACTTTCAAATGAACTTTCCTCCCGGTGTCATCCCGGCCGGCTACCCTTTCTCTCTTTCCAGGCCGGCGCGCAGCTGGGCCGCCTTCTCTTCGGGCGCGGCGTCATTGATAAATGTTCCCGCCCCCTGCTCACAGCCGGCCAGAAACTTGAGCTTATTTCTTTCCCGCAGCGGAGAGTAAAATTCGAAATGCAGGTGCCCCCGTTCCTCGTCGCCGCCGGATAAAACAGGCGCCTGGTGCAGCAGCATGAGATAGGGAAAAGGCGCATCAAAGAGGCGGTCATAGCAAGCTACAACCCTTTGCAGCATTATCGCCAACTGCTCCGTCTCAGCGGGCTGAAGTTCGGTGAGCGCCGCCAGGCAGCGCCGGCTGTAAATATGAACCTCATAACTGTAGCGGGCGGCAAAGGGAACAAAGGCAACCCATCCCGGAGATTCCAGGATGATGCGGCGGCCGTCGGCGATCT
>CAZQVX010000312.1:0-1747 GCA_964596845.1 uncultured Syntrophomonadaceae bacterium
TGATCATCGACCTGTTGGAGCGCGCCGAAAGCGAGGGGGAGGTAGTAGTGGCTCATCTGCCCGCTGCCTTCCGGGAGAGATGCCACCAGCCCGAGGCGCTGGTAGGGGCAATCAACAACCTGCAGGAGCTGATGGTGGTAAACCGTTTCTGGGAGCAAAGGGTCAGAGAGGGGAAGGAACTGGTCTCAGGCCAGCTGCAGGGCCTTGCAGAGGTAATGCATGACCTGGCCCACGAAGTCGAAGAAGATCAGTTTCCTCCCGCCGTGGGCGAGCAGGCACCCCTCTTTAACCTGGAGCTTGGCCTGGCACAGAAAGCGGGCTGGGGTCAGCAGGTCTGCGGAGACTATTACAGCCTTCTTGAACTGGGTGCAAGGGAACAGGTGATTATCCTTAGCGACGGGATGGGCAGCGGACCCCGCGCAGCATCAGAGAGTAAAGCGACTATTGTCCTGTTGGAGCGTCTGTTGGAGGCGGGCTTCAAAAGGGAGGTCGTGATGCGCAGCGTCAACTCTCTGCTGCAATTACGCGCGGGCGATGAAACGTATGCCACCGTGGACATGGCCCTCATCGACCTGGTCAAGGGAGAGGTTGAGCTCTTAAAAATCGGGGCGGCCCCCAGCATGATCAAGCGGGGAAAGGAGGTATTCAGAGTAGGGGCTCCCTCGCTTCCGCTGGGGATTATCTCAAGAGTTGAGGTTGAGAGCTATTTGGAAAGGCTTCAACCGAACGATTTGCTGGTCATGGTAACCGATGGGGCCAATGATCCCGATGGGGAGCTCACGTGGCTGGTGAACTTTCTCCGCATGATGGAAAACAGTCCGCCGCAAATTGTGGCCGACCGGATACTGGAAGAAGCGGCGCGCCGCTCCGGCGGCCGGTTGCGGGACGACTTGACAGTAGCCGCCTGCCGGCTAATCCGTCTGAAAAGGTAACCGGGAAAGAGCGCCTTTAAAGAAGTAAACGCTGAAATGCAACCTTTAAACGAGGGTTTGGAGGTTGCATCTTTTATTTAATTTAATCCTCGGGGTCCATACTATGTTAAAATAAGTGCAAGAAGCAGGTAGGGCGCGGGGTTCCACCCCCGCCCGCGGTTAAGACAGGGGGTTGGTTGGTACGGCTTAGCCGTGCCTGAATGTGATTAGCGTAAGAATTGTAGGGCGCGGGGTTCCACCCCCGCCCGCGGTTAAGACAGGGGGTTGGATGGTACGGCTTAGCCGTGCCTGAATGTGATCATGCTTGTTGAAAAAGTAGCTCGCTATATCGAGGAACACCGCCTCTTAGAGGGGGGCGACCGGCTGCTGGTCGCCGTATCGGGGGGGCCTGATTCACTGTGCCTGCTCCACATTTTGCGTGCCCTTACTCCACGCTACAGGCTTAGCCTAATTGTGGCTCATCTTGATCACCGGATCAGGCCTGAAGCCTGCCGGGAAGCGGAGACTGTGTGCAAGTTGGCCGCCGCCTGGGCACTGCCTTATGAAGGGGCGGCATTTGATGTTCCGGCTTACCGCTCCGGCCGCAGACTTTCCGCTTCGGAGGCCTCCCGGATCGTTCGCTTTCGTTTTTTGCTGGAGGCGGCCGATAAGCATGGAGCCGGCAAAATAGTTTTGGGCCAGCACCGGGATGACCAGGCGGAAACAGTGCTATTCAACCTGCTCAGAGGTACCGGGCCGGACGGCCTGGCTGGTATCCTGCCGCGCCGCAGCTACGGCCCGGTAGAGTTGATCCGTCCCTTGCTGGGAGTCACGCG
>CAZQVX010000313.1:0-1729 GCA_964596845.1 uncultured Syntrophomonadaceae bacterium
CTGTCGAGATTGGGAGGCACAGAGCCGGGAGCTCCCCTACGAGATAGATGGTATCGTGATTAAGGTAAACGATCTGGCCCTGCAGGAGCGCCTGGGGAGCACCGCCCGCAGCCCGCGCTGGGCCATCGCCTTTAAATATCCCCCCGAGGAGAAGAGCACGCAAGTTCTGGGGATTCAGGTTAATGTGGGGCGGACGGGGGCGATTACCCCGGTGGCTCTCCTGGAGCCTGTATTCATCAGCGGCTCCACGGTGCAGCGAGCCAGTTTACATAATGAAGATATCCTCGCCGAAAAAGAGGTCATGATCGGCGACAGGGTGATTATTCGCAAGGCCGGTGAGATCATCCCGGAAGTGGTGCGGGTGCTCAAGGAGAAGCGCACCGGGACTGAGAGAGTCTTCCGGATGCCCGAAAAGTGCCCCTCCTGCGGCTCCGCCGTGCAGCGCCTGCCCGGCGAGGCGGCGCTGCGCTGCCCGAACCCCTCTTGCCCCGCCCAGGTGGTGGAGCGGATCGTGCACTTCGCCTCGCGGCGGGCTATGAACATCGAGGGGCTGGGGCCGGCGGTGGCCGGGCTGCTCTGGAAAGAAGGGCTGGCCGCTGACCTGGCCGATCTCTACTCCCTCGATGCGGCGCAGCTGGCTACGCTGGAGCGCCTGGCGGAAAAGTCAGCGGATAACCTGGTTACAGCTATCGCCGGGAGCAAGAAAAACCCCCTGCACCGGCTTCTGTTCGGTTTCGGAATCCGTTTTGTCGGCGAGAAGGCGGCGCGGCTGCTGGCGGAGCACTTCCACACCCTGGAGGAACTGCGCCGGGCCGGTTCCGAAGCGCTGACTGCAGTCCCGGAGATCGGGCCGAAGATCGCCGAAGCGGTGGTGGGCTTCTTCGAGGCGCCGGGGACGGCGGAGCTGCTGGAGAAGCTGGCGCAGGCCGGGGTAAACTTCAGCGAACCGGCAGCCCCCGGAGCTGATACCGCAGCGGCCCGAACGCTGGAAGGGAAAACCTTTGTGTTCAGCGGCGCCCTGGAGCGTTTCACCCGCGATGAAGCGGCGGCGCTCGTGGAGTCGCGCGGAGGCAAGGTCTCCTCTGCGGTCAGCCGGAAGACCGCCTTCCTGGTGGCGGGCGATGATCCCGGCAGCAAGCTGGCCCGGGCGCGCGAGTTGGACGTGGCGGTAATCGATGAAAATTCATTTTTAGAGCTGCTGCAGCATCAATCATAATTGCAGGAGGAAAACATTGATGAAATGGATCAATAAACTTGAGCGCAAATACAAAAAATATGCGATAAGCAACCTGATCTTCTATATTATTGCTCTTAACGCGCTGGTATTTGTCCTCTCATTGGCGGGAAGCCCGGTGGAAGAGCTGCTCATCCTCTATCCCCGGAGCCTTTTAAAGGGCGAGATCTGGCGCCTGGTGACTTATATTTTTATCCCGCCGACCAGCTCGCCCCTCTGGATCATCTTTATCCTCTATTTTTACTACCTCGTCGGCAGCGGGCTGGAGCAGGCCTGGGGCGCCTTCAGATTCAACCTTTACTATCTCCTGGGGATGGCCGGCACCACCCTGGCCGCTTTTATCAGCGGGGCCGGTTACACGGGGGCCTATCTCAACCTGTCGCTCTTTCTGGCTTTTGCCCAGATATATCCCGATTTCGAGATTCTGCTGTTCTTTATCCTGCCGGTAAAGGTAAAATACCTGGCCTGGCTCAACTGGGCTTTCATCGGCTTTTC
>CAZQVX010000314.1:0-1714 GCA_964596845.1 uncultured Syntrophomonadaceae bacterium
ATCTCCCGGGCCAACCTCATTTTGGCGTCCCGCGGGTGGAGGCGGCCCCGGCGGTAATCTTCGACAATACGGTCCGCTTCAGCAGCAGCGAGGGCAGTCCCCAGGTGAAAGTACTCCGGCATGATCTCATCAGAGATGGACATCACCTTGCCGTAAATTTCCTCCGGCGGTTCGTTTATACCGATATAGTTACCCAGGCTTTTGCTCATTTTCTGCACGCCGTCGGTGCCCACCAGGATCGGCATAGTCAGAGCCACCTGCGGTGACTGGCCGTATTCTTTCTGAAGATGCCGCCCCATGAGCAGGTTAAATTTTTGCTCTGTGGCCCCGAATTCTATATCGGCCCTCACGGCGATAGAATCGTAACCCTGCATCAGGGGGTAGAAAAACTCATGGATGCCGATGGGCAGGTTTTCGCGGTAGCGATTGGCAAAATCCTCCCGCTCCATCATCCGGGCCACCGTGCAGGTGGAAGCAACCTTGATCACATCGCTGAAATTAAGGCTGCCCAGCCACTGGCTGTTGTAGAGAAGCTCTGTTTTTTCCCGATCGATAATCTTAAAGATCTGCTCCTGGTAGGTGCGGGCATTGGCCAGCACCTCTTCTTCGGATAGCTGCGGCCGCGTTTCGGAGCGGTTCGTGGGATCGCCCACTCGCCCGGTAAAGTCGCCCAGGATGATCACCAGCTGGTGCCCCATCTCCTGGAATGCTCGCATCTTATGCAGCACTACAGCATGGCCCAGGTGGATGTCCGGCGCCGAGGGATCGATCCCCAGCTTGCAGCGCAGCGGTTTTTTCTCTGCAAAGCTGCGCTTCAGCTTTTCAATCAGCTCCTCTTCGGTAATTATCTCGGCCACATTTTCCCTGATCCGCGCCAGCTGTTCTTCTACCGGCAGCATTTCCATATTGACAACCTCCTCACGACATTAATGCCATTTCCAACCATAGTTAGTTACTTTGGTGCCTGGCACCGGAGTAACTAACTATGGAAATATTTGTCTATGTCAAGGGTCATGCCGTCTGTGGCGGCGATGACCTGAACTCCGATTTCATCTGTCAGGCGCCGGGCCAGGTGGTAGGGCTTGTGGTTCAACATGGTTGTTCCGAAATGGGTCAGCACCGCCACGCGGGGTTTAATCGAGCTGATGATTGTTGCAGCGCTCTGCAGATCGAGATGCTGGATCGATTTAAAGGGCACGGGTTCATAGAGCACCACATTCAAAATTAAGATATCGCTCTGCGCATAGTGATGGGCCAGCTCCGGAAAGTAAGCGGTGTCGCTAACAAAAGAGACCCGCCCGCCGGGAAGGTTAAAGGTCAGCCCGTAGGTTTCAACGGAGTGGCGGTGGCGCACCGGCGTTGTAAAATTAAAGCCATCCAGCGGGTAGTGCCGCTCTTCTTTAAGCAGCTCCAGCCGCTCTACCGAATTCCGGGTATGGCTGAAGACAACGGGCTCTTCTCCCTCCACGGCATCGGCAGGGGCAAAAAGGGCCCCCCGGTGGTTAAAGGTCCCCCGGGTCATGGCTTCGATAAGTACATTTATATCTGTGGAATGATCCAGGTGGCGGTGGGTGAGAATGAGCGCGTCCAACTTTTCCGGATCCAGACTGGGCCGGCTGGAAAAGCAGCGGCTCAGCGTCCCCGGGCCCGGATCGATGAGTATGTTTAACCCCTGCATGAAACACCAGGTTCCCGCCGAGGAGCGAAGCTGCTT
>CAZQVX010000315.1:0-1708 GCA_964596845.1 uncultured Syntrophomonadaceae bacterium
TGTCCGGAGAAAAAGAAGCAGGGGAACCGGTTTGGGTGATCACGAACCACGGCGCAACCGGCCCGGGAGCATCGGATAATGCCTCCGGCGCAGCCGGGGCGGCTTTGCTGGCCCTGCGCCTGAAAAACAACCCGTTACCTGTGCCGGTAAGGATCGTCTGGACTGCAGGCGGTGAGGCCCAGTACTGTGGGGGGCTGGCCCTTTTTCTCGATCAAGAAATGCCGGACGGCCCGGTCATAGCTGTTTGCCGACTGGGGAGCAAGCAAGCCGCTATTTTCGGCTACAGGGAGGATACCCGATTCGGGAGGCCCCGGGACTGGCCCGCGGAAGCTCAAGACCTGGAACCGGGCGATTACATCGAATCAACCGGCCCGCCGCCTCAGCATAAAAGTCAACTGTGGGACCTCTCTTACCCGGGTGTTTCCCGGTGGATAAAATCCGAAACCTGGAGCGAAACCATGATTACACCGGATCACTGGATGGCCGCCGCTGAAAAGGCGGATCGGGAGCTGAAAATCGGCGTGTTACCGGGAATCCCTACCGTTATCGGGTCACGGCTGCTGGAAGCGGGCATACCGGCGGCATTTTATCAGCGTTTTGCTCCTTACAGCAATACCAAAAAGGATACCCTGGAGCAGATCGATCCTGAAATCCTGGGCAGCGACATTCTTTTTATTGAGCACGTCTTGCGGGAAATGACCGGGGAGGGGGTAAATAATGACTGAAGGTAATGGCAGGATCGCAACATTAAAAGAGGCAACCAAGATCTATCAAGTCGGCCCCAGTGAAGTGCGGGCTGTCTACAAGATATCGCTGAACATTGAAAGCGGGGATTATCTGGCTGTAGTAGGCCATTCGGGCTCAGGCAAATCGACGCTGCTGCGGTTGATCGGGGCCATGGAAGCGCCTACGGAAGGGGAGGTTTATCTGAACGGGCTCTCTACCAGCGAGGCTACCGCCGGTGAGCTGGCTGATCTTCGCGCCGGGACGGTGGGTTTTGTCTTTCAGGATTACCGCCTGCTGCCCCAGCTTAGCGCCCTGGAAAACGTGATGGTGCCGCTTCTGCCTCATGGCAAGCAGGCGCCGGCTGCGGTCAGGGCTGGGAAATTGCTGGAGCGGGTCGGCTTGGGCGAGAGATCAGGACACAAACCGTACCAGCTTTCCGGCGGAGAGCAGCAGCGGGTAGCCATCGCCCGGGCTCTGATCCGGGAGCCGCGCCTCATTCTGGCGGATGAACCGACCGGCAACCTGGATACGGAGACCCGGGACCACCTTATGGCGATTTTGGACAGCCTGCACCGGGAGGGGCTGACCATCGTGGTGGCGACCCATGACCAGGGAGTCATGGAACACTGCCACCGCCTGCTGCGGCTGCAAGACGGGATGATCGTAAGTTAATCCGGCGCCAGGCACCGGATAAACTAAATTTATTTGGCTACGTTTTCATGAATTTCGGCAAGCTGCCGGGCTTTTTTAACGATGCCTTCGTAATCCTAGACGATTCCTTCACGCTAATGGGCCGTCGTGGCAGTTCTGCGGCAGGCTTGCAGCAGCGGGGGCAGCCCGCCGGTTATTTCTTTCCAAATTTCCAACCTCCAAATCCAACTTTCCATAGCGGCAGGTTTTTAAAGGGCTAAAGAGAAATGATAGCAGGTAGGAAGAAACTATGGTAGAGGACATTAAAATACAGCCCGGCAGGCAGCTTACA
>CAZQVX010000316.1:0-1707 GCA_964596845.1 uncultured Syntrophomonadaceae bacterium
GTAGGGGCAGTTCTTTGGTGGTCTGCTCCATAAAACGAAGGTATTCATCGGAAGGGTTTAAATCTTGCCCCTGATGGATCGTGCTGTTAACCAGGGTTGTGTCTACGAGGCCATCCGTTTTCTTTCCGGCATAGTAATCATGACTGCTCCAGGGATAATCAAGATCAGGGGTTATGTTCGCAGTTACAGGATTTAGATGGATATATCTGAGTAATGCCAACAGGTAACGATCATTATCGCAAAGATAAGCCTTATATCTGTTTTCGAAAACGTGTCCTGATTGCTTGTATTCGCGGTTATAATAGACTGCATATGCCTGCTGAAGATGGTGCATTATTTTAGACAGGGGCACGTTTCCAACTTGCATGACTTTGTGGGAATGGTTGTCCATAACTGCAAAGATGAGAAGACTAAAGTCGAATTTGAGTTGGAGTTCTTTCAGTTTTTCCAGGTAGTAGAGTTTGTCCTTTCTGCCTGGGAAAATGTCGTCCTGGTTATTCCCCCTGGTAATCACATGATAGATGGCCCCGGGGAAATGGATGCGTGGTCTTCTGGGCATGATCTGAGCCCTCCACGAAATATCTTTTGTAGGAATATTAGCAAAACAGCACTTTGTTGTCAATATAAGGTTTCAGGGTATAAAGTAAGTTACTTTGGTGCCTGGCACCGGTGTAACTTACGTTGTCAATATATGGGTGCAATATGCGAAGTTAGTTACTTGGTGCCTGGCACGGAGTTACTTACGGGGAGGTGCGAGATGAAGCGGATTGCGGTGTTGGCGTCGGGTGAGGGGACCAATCTGGAGGCGATCCTGCGCGCGGCGGAGCGCGGTGAGATCAGCGCCCGGGTTGAGCTGGTGGCGAGCGATCGGGAGCAGGCGCCGGCTCTGGAGCGGGCCCGCCGCCGGGATATCCGGGCCCTCTACATGGATCCCCGCCTCTACCGGGGGCGCGAGGATTATGACCGGGCCCTGGCCGCCGTGCTGCAGCAGGCGGGGGTTGAGCTGGTGGTGCTGGCCGGTTTCATGCGCCTGCTCTCGCCGCCCCTGGTGCAGTCTTTTCCCCTGCGGATCATGAATATCCATCCCTCGCTGCTGCCCGCCTTTCCCGGCACCGCCGGGGTGAAAGAAGCCCTCGATTACGGGGCCAGGGTGGCGGGATGCACGGTTCATTTCGTCGATGAAGGGCTCGATACGGGGCCGATTATTTTGCAAGAGGCAGTCCCGGTGCTTCAAGAGGATACGGTGGAGACGCTGCACGCCCGGATCCATGCCCTGGAGTACCGCCTGTATCCCCGGGCCATCCAGCTTTTCTGCGAGGATAAGCTTAAAGTTGAAGGAAGAAGGTGCTTCATTGGACCATAATCACGAATACTCTAAAAGGGCGCTTTTGAGCGTCTCCGATAAAAGCGGGATCCTGGAGCTGGCCCGCCGGCTTCACTCCCTCGGCTGGGAGATCATCTCCACCGGGGGGACCGCCGGCGCAATTACCGGCGCCGGCATCCCAGTAACTGAAGCAGCGGGGGTCACCGGTTTCCCCGAGATTCTCGGGGGACGGGTGAAGACGCTGCACCCCAAGATCCACGGCGGCCTGCTGGCCCGCCTGGAGCTCGAAGAGCACCGGCAGCAGCTCGCCGCCCAGGGTATTTCGCCTATCCAGCTGCTCGTGGTGAACCTCTACCCCTTTGCCGAGACCATCAACCGGCCCG
>CAZQVX010000317.1:0-1705 GCA_964596845.1 uncultured Syntrophomonadaceae bacterium
CTTCAGGAATGCCTGCTGCTGCAGCTCCACGGTATGGACAGCCCTCCTCCGCTGGCGGTAAAAATTGTCGAACAATACCTTCCCGCCACCGCAGACGGCCGCTACCGGCAGATTGCAACCCGCCTGGGCTGTGATGTGAAGGAAATTCAGGATGCCGTAGACTTTATCCGGACTCTCAATCCCAAACCAGGTTCTATTTACAACGGAGCCTCGGAAACGCGCTATATTGTACCCGACATAAATGTGGAACAGGTTGAAGGCAAATATGAGATCGTGATGAATGATCAGTTCACGCCCCAACTTATGATTAGCCCCTTTTACCACAGGTTGATCCGAAGCGGCGCCACTGATGAAAACCTTTCTGCTTTTATTAAAAGCAAGCTGGAAAAGGCCACCTGGCTCCTGCGCAGCATCGAGCAGCGCCGCCTCACGCTTTATCGCGTTGCGCATCAGATCATCGATATCCAGCAGCCGTTCTTGGATCACGGGATAAAGCAGCTCAAACCTCTCACCTTGAAAGAGGTGGCCGGGGCGGTCGGAGTTCACGAATCGACGATCAGCCGGGCCACCGCAAACAAGTATATCCAGACTCCGCGCGGCCTTTTTCCGCTGAAATTTTTCTTCTCCAGCGGGTTGGCCGGTGAAGGGGGTGAAGACTACTCTTCGCACAGCATCAAAAGTTACCTGCGTGAACTTATAGACGCAGAGGACCCGCAAAGCCCCTACAGTGACCAGCAGTTGACTGAGCTTTTAGAAGATAAGGGAATTGCCATTTCCCGCCGCACTATTGCCAAATACCGGGAAGAGCTCTCCATACCTGCTTCTTATCGTCGCCGCCGGCATTAGAGGTTTCATTTCTAACTTCGACATCCAACATCCAACTTCCATTAAGCACCCGCGTTTAAAAATTATATTTGTGGTAGAATAATGGTTGCCAATGCAAATTAGCCCAAGGGTGGTGAGCCGCAGTTGGTACTCAGTGTGACTGACATTGGGGTAAAAGGAAAAAGGGTTCTTTTGCGTGTTGATCTTAACGTGCCCCTGGAAGGGGGTCAGGTGAAAGATGACACCCGGATCCGGGCGGCTTTGCCGACGATCACCCATCTGCTGCAGAGGGGGGCCCGCCTGATCCTTGTCACCCATTTAGGGCGCCCGAAAGGGAAAGTCAGGCCGGAGCTGCGCCTTGATCCCGTAGCCGGCCGTCTTTCTGAGCTGTTGGGGCAGACTGTTCACAAGGTTGATCAGGTTACCGGCCCAGAGGTGGAGCAGGCGGTGGATCAGCTTGTCGGCGGTGAAATCCTGCTGTTGGAGAATGTCCGCTTTGAGCCGGGGGAAGAAAAAAACGATCCCGATTTTGCCCGAAAGCTGGCGCAGATGGCCGATCTTTTTGTCAATGATGCCTTTGGGACAGCGCACCGGGCCCATGCCTCCACCGCCGGAGTGGCCGATTACATCCCCGCTGCGGCCGGCCTGCTCATGATCAAAGAGATCGAGAATCTTTCGCGTTGCATCGACGATCCGGTTCGCCCCCTGGTGGCAATTTTGGGCGGAGCCAAGGTTTCGGATAAACTAAATGTGATCCATCGTTTTCTGGAGCTTGCCGATACCCTTCTCATCGGGGGGGGTATGGCCAACACCTTTCTTGCGGCTATGGATTATCCCATGGGAGATTCATTCTATGAAGAAGCGCTGCTAGAAGAGGCCG
>CAZQVX010000318.1:0-1685 GCA_964596845.1 uncultured Syntrophomonadaceae bacterium
CTGCGCGAAGAACTGCTGGCTGTTGAGGAGGATCGTCTGGCTGGACGTGGCGGGGTAACGCCTGATCAGTTGGACAAATACCTTGACGGCATTGTAGATGATGTGGTAAAGCACGGAAAAGAAACCTCACTCTAAGGTGATTATTACGGACCGGCCTGTCGGATGACGGTGGTACGGTCCGATTTCCGGCACAGAAAAGTCCTACCGCCGCACGCAGAATAAAAAGCGAGTTGCTTACCGGCTCTATCAAGATAGGCTAACAGGGGGGTGGGGGAGAAGTGGAATAATCTCCACACCCCCCCGCCCCGCCGGCAAATATAATAATTGGCAGGGACAGTTCCGCCCCGGGCAACCCGGGCGCGCCCCTTTTACGACTGCGGGTTCGTCACCTGCCCCATGAAAAGTATGGAGCCGGTTTTGTTGTCCACAATGCTGAAGAAGAAGGGCCTATCCGCGATCATCATGAAACCGGGGGCCGACTCATCTCTGACCTCTACAGAGGTGGCCGCGGCCGCCTCTGTGCCCTTCTCATTTACCTCCACAAAGGTTTTATGCTTTACCTCGGCTATAAACATATCGGGCGGCACCGGCTTCATCTTCGAGAGATCCGCGGTCCCGGCCTCGAAAGCGATCTCCATGCCCATAGCTTTGAGGGCATCATTGAGCGAAGCCTCATATTCAAATTTGAAACGGGGCAGTCCGATATAGGCTTCGGTCTCTGCAAACTGATCCATCCAGGAGCCCCATGTTTCGGCGGTAAGCCCTTTATAAAAATCATCCAGCTCCTGCTCCGGCCCCGGCAGAAAGAGGTAGAAGCTGAGCCGGCCGGTCTTGCCGTAGGGCAGCGACACCGCCTGAAAGCCCTCCTGCTCCAGGCATCTAAACTGCCCTTCCCTGAACATAGTCGGATGCTCCTTGCTGCTGCCGCCAGGCAGATAAAAGGGGATCTCCCGGGTTTGATCCGGGTTGAAAGGTTCGCTCCAGGCTGCCTTGAAGTAGATGGCATTGATCAAAAAGAGCACCGTCAGGGGATCGATGGGGGGTTCAATAAGATCCTTGATCTTGCCTTTAGTCTTC
Source organism: uncultured Syntrophomonadaceae bacterium (assembly GCA_964596845.1). Taxonomy (GTDB): domain Bacteria; phylum Bacillota; class Dethiobacteria; order DTU022; family DTU022; genus JAAZIN01. The sequence continues at coordinate 1,078 of CAZQVX010000318.1, forward strand.
TCCTCTACCCAGCGGTTGATTGTCGCGGCGGCATCAGGCCGGTCGAAATCAAGCTCCGTTACTTCGGCGCCGAAATAATCCTCGTTACGCTGCAAGAAGTCCTCGTAAAATTTCTTTCCCTGCCGCGCCCAAAGAGAGTTGGCCACGGCCAGCTCAACCTTCGGGTCGGGGTTTTGCAGGATGGTGTGCAGATCGGCAAAGGCCGCGTTTACCTCTTCCAGATCCATCCCGCCAAGGCCCAGTGTCTCGGCCATGGCCTCTGCGGTTTCTGCCGCAGCTCCGTTGTAGGTCATCGCCAGGGCCAGCGAGACACTGGCCGGTGAGATAAAGAGGTTCGCCCCGGGGGCGCCGTCAAGAAGGGTCTGAAACAGATGGAAGGCGAAGCCGGTGTTCGCTTCGACCAGGCGCGGATCGACATAATCCGCGGGTTCGGCGTAGGCGGAACCGCCGCCGGGCCGGCATCCTGCCGCCGCCGGCAGCAGCAGCAGTGTAAGGAGCAGCAGCAGAGCCGCCAGGGAAGCCCGCTTTAAGGTAAATCCCGTCACAGTTAATCCCTCACTTTAGTAATGTTCTCAACTGATAGACATGTAAAGGAAAGAAAAAGTTCC
>CAZQVX010000319.1:0-1682 GCA_964596845.1 uncultured Syntrophomonadaceae bacterium
CGAGTGCTGGATAGAGGTTACCGCACCGCCGACCTCATGCAGCAGGGGCGCCGCCTGGTGAGCACCGCAGAGATGGGCGACGCCGTCGTTGAAGAGCTGGCAGCACTGCAGCAAGAAAGAAGCTAACGGGGTGAAAATAGAACTTTGACTAGAGAAATTAAAGTCTACGATACCACCCTCCGGGACGGCACCCAAGGGGAGGGGCTCAGCCTCTCGGTTGATGACAAGATCAAGATCGCCCGGCGGTTGGATGAAATGGGCTTTCACTACGTTGAAGGGGGCTGGCCCGGCTCCAACCCCAAGGATATGGCCTTTTTTAGCCGGATGAAGGGCCATCCCCTGAAGAGCGCCCGGCTGGTCGCTTTCGGCTGCACCCGCCGCCCGGGGACCGGCGTCCACCAGGATGCCAATCTCCAGGCCATCCTGGAGAGCGGGGCTAAAACCGCCACCATCTTCGGCAAATCCTGGGAGCTCCATGTCACCCAGGCTTTAAACACCTCTCTGGAGGAGAACCTTGCCATGATCGGCGAGACACTCTCCTATTTAAAGGAGCAGGGGCTGGAAGTCTTCTACGACGCCGAGCACTTTTTTGACGGCTACAAGCAAAACCCTACCTATGCCCTGAAAACCCTGGAGAGAGCGCTGGCTGCCGGCGCCGATCTCCTCTGCCTCTGCGACACCAACGGCGGCGCCCTGCCCGACGAGGTTTACCGGATCTGCTCCCGGGTCTGCCGGGCATTCCCCGGAGCGACAGTGGGAATTCACGCCCATAACGATGCCGGTCTGGCAGTGGCCAATACTTTGATGGCTGTAAAAGCGGGGGCGGTCCAGGTCCAAGGCACCATCAACGGTTACGGTGAGCGCTGCGGGAATGCCGACCTCTGTGCGGTGATCCCCGGCCTTATGCTTAAAATGGAGAGCCGGTGCCTGAGCAATGAGAACCTGGCCCGACTGACGGAGCTGTCACGTTACGTAAGCGAACTGGCCAACCTTATCCCCAATGCCCACCAGCCCTATGTGGGCAGCAGCGCCTTCGCTCACAAGGGGGGGATTCATGTCAGCGCCCTGCTGAAAAACCCTGAGACCTATGAGCTCATCAATCCTGCGGCCGTGGGTAACGCCAGGCGAGTTCTCGTCTCCGAACTCTCGGGGATGAGCAATATCCTCTGCAAGATCGAGGAGATGGGCCTAAATGTAGATGTGAGTCGCACCAACGAGCAGACCCGGGCGATCTTGGCGGAGATTAAGGATCTGGAAAACCAGGGCTACCAGTTCGAAGGGGCCGAGGCCTCTTTTGAACTGCTCATGCGCAAAGCCTTCAACACCTACCGGCAGCCCTTCACCCTGGAGACGCTGCGCATCATCATGGAGATGAAAGAAGACGGTGAAGTCCACTCAGAGGCGGTGATCAAGATGCGGGTGGGAGAGAAAGTTATCCATACGGCGGCTGAGGGAAACGGTCCCGTCAACGCCCTGGACAACGCCCTGCGCAAGGCCCTGGAGGACTTCTACCCCGAGATTCGCTCCATGACCCTCTCCGACTACCGGGTGCGGGTCCTCGACGGAGATCGGGGCACGGGTGCCCTGGTGCGGGTGCTCATCGAAACATCCGACCGCTATGAGAGCTGGGGCACAGTAGGGGTTTCGAGCAATATCATCGAAGCCAGCTGGAAGTCCCTGGT
>CAZQVX010000320.1:0-1671 GCA_964596845.1 uncultured Syntrophomonadaceae bacterium
TGCTGCGGGTGGGGCCCGCAAAGAGCGGCGCGAAGGGCTTTCAGCCCGTCGCCCTGGCCGATAATCTCTGCGAATGTCTTGGGACGTGTTTTTTCGGAAAGCGGTTCGGTGAGAGAGATCCGGCGCAGGCGCTCCAGCTGGTCCATCTCTTTACGGGATTCTTTATCCACAGCCACGCGGCTGCTCTGCTGGCTGCGCAGTAAGTTGAAAAAATAGAGCCCGATGACAATAACAAAGAATATCTGGACCAGCCCGATGATCCCGGCAAAATTGTTCAAATAAACCACCCCCCTGTTCAGCCGATATTATCCCCCTTACATTGACGATCTATCCCGCTGCCGGGGTGCAAAAAGGCTGCCCCTTTTGGGACAGCCCCGGTCTTATTTGTTCAAATCGAACTGGTTTAAGCGGTAACCTCTTTTTTCTTCCGCTTATCCTGGGTGACAAGGATGGGCTTTTCTCTTTTAAGCACTACTTCCCGGGTGATGACGCATTGGCTCACATCATCGCGCGAGGGCAACTCGAACATGACATCGAGCAGAACCTCTTCCATGATTGCCCTGAGGCCCCTGGCCCCGGTGTTCCGCTTAATTGCCTCGTCGGCCACCACCTGCAGAGAACCGTCTTTAAATTCCAGCGCGACATCGTCCAGCTCAAACATTTTTTTGTATTGCTTGATCAGGGCGTTGCGCGGTTCGTTGAGGATCCGGATGAGCGCCCCCATATCCAGCGAATCAAGAGTGGCGATGACCGGTATCCGGCCCACAAATTCGGGGATGAGCCCGTATTTAAGCAAGTCCTGGGGCAGGATCTGCCGCAAGATCTGGCCGATATTGTTCTGATCGATGGTCTGCACATCTGCGCCGAAACCGATCCCCTTTTTGCTGACGCGGCCCTGAATGATCTTCTCCAGGCCGTCGAAAGCTCCGCCGCAGATAAAAAGGATATCGGTGGTATCTATCTGCATGAATTCCTGGTGGGGGTGCTTGCGCCCGCCCTGAGGGGGGACGCTGGCAACGGTCCCTTCAAGAATCTTCAGCAGCGCCTGCTGAACCCCTTCGCCGGAGACATCACGGGTAATGGAAGGATTGTCGGTTTTGCGGGCGATCTTGTCGATCTCATCGATATAGACGATTCCCTTTTCCGCCTTCTCAATATCATAATCGGCGGCTTGAATGAGCTTGAGGAGAATGTTTTCTACATCCTCGCCTACATAGCCGGCCTCGGTAAGCGAGGTGGCGTCGGCGATGGCGAAGGGCACGTTTAAAATGCGGGCCAGGGTCTGCGCCAGAAGCGTCTTCCCCGTCCCAGTGGGGCCGATGAGGACGATATTGCTCTTCTGCAGCTCCACCTCTTCGATCTTCTGAGCGGCATTGATCCTCTTGTAGTGGTTGTAAACAGCTACAGAGAGGACCTTTTTGGCGTCCTCCTGGTCGATGACATACTGATCCAGGGCCTGCTTGATCTCCTGCGGTTTGGGCAAGTCAATGAGGCTAAATTCGCTCTCCTCACCGATCTCCTCTTCGATAATCTCATTGCACAGCTCAATGCACTCGTCGCAGATATAGACGCCGGGGCCGGCTACGAGCTTGCGCACCTGCTCCTGATTCTTTCCACAAAACGAGCATTTCAGCTGTCCTTTTTCATCGGTAAATTTAAACATAATCAGGT
>CAZQVX010000321.1:0-1659 GCA_964596845.1 uncultured Syntrophomonadaceae bacterium
GAGGCCACCAGGTCGCCTAAGCAGATAAGAAAATCGACCCCGGACCCGTTAACCTCTTCAATGATCTCCGCCAGCACCTCGTTGTGCCCCTGGCTGTCGCCCATCAGGGCGAAGAAAGGCGCCCTGGCAGCAGACTCTGCCGGCGGACTTAAAAGAAGGCGCTGCCGCCCGCTCCCCTCCAGGGAAAGGGCCAGACAAATCGGCGCCCCGGCAACCGCCTCACAGGAAGCAGCCTCTGCGCCTCCTTCGGGAAGAACCACGACCCCGGTGGCGGCGGCCATATTTTCCACCACCAGCTTCACCGGGCCGCTCTTACCCTCCTCCCAGTCCAGCACGATCTCCACATCGGGGCGGTAGGCTCGCAGCCGGATCTCACTCTCCAGCGCAGGGATCACCAGCGCCCCTTCGGCCTCCGCCACCACCACCGCCGCCGGGGCAGGAGTACAAGAGAGAGCCCCTGCGCATAATAAAAAAGCCAGTACAACAATCATCCGGGGAAGCAAACATCTTCTTAGATATGGGGCAGTCATAAAGAAACCTCCTGTGACCTGATATTGACTGAGTCGCACCGCCGGCTGCCTGCCGCCCGGGCCTCCCGGGCCCGGGCATTCACCGGGCCGGCGGCGCCGTTCTAATCCGGACACTCAAAAGCCCGGACCCCTGGAAGGAGCCGGGCTGAGTAGAAGCCTGAACCGGTCCGCAAGGACCGCCTACCTCCTTTCCAAAAGGGAGGCTTGAAAATTTCTTCTCAAGCCCTGCCGTCTGCCGACCCTGGCCCGCAGGCTTTAGGTCAAAGCAGCTCGGAGGATTATTCTATTAGTACCGCCATCCCTGGCGCACTACAAACCATTTGTCACTAAAAGAATAATTAGCCATCAATCTGTCGAGTTCCTGCCTGACAGAGCGCCGCCGGGGATTATAAGCACCTGCGGGCCTACCTCAGCCGAAAGCAGATTTGTGTACAGTGTTAATCATTTAACCATTTTAAGTATTTTGACTGCACTGACACCATCCCCCGGATATGTTAAAATTAAAGGGTATGTTTTCTAATCAGGGGTGAAGCAGATGTTTAAGCTGTCACATCAGCAGATTACCGACAACTGCGCCAGCCGCAGCGTTTTTACGCGGGGGCAGCTCTATTACCGCCAGGGTGCGGTGAAGGCGCTGGAATATGAAGAGCCCGGGCATCTTGTCGCCCGGGTCCAGGGGACCAAAAGATATCTCGTGAACTTGATTGAAAGGGATGGATCGATCCACTACCATTGCACCTGTGCCGCCTTTGCCAACTACGAGGGCTTCTGCAAACATATTGTCGCCGTCCTTTTAGCCCTCCCCGAGCAAGAACCGGCCGGGGCTTTCAACAGCACTGAGACAGTGCTCGTTGATCGCCTCCTGGAGAGCTATTCAGGCCTGGCCGCCGGCAGCAGTAGCAGCGAGGTTGAACTTGACCTTACTATTCATATCCAACACCGCAGCTATAACCGTGAGCCTCTGATTTACCTTTCTTTAAAAACCGGCGAAAAAGGGGCCAGGAAATATGTGATCCGGGATTTGGGCAGGTTTATCACCGCAGTGGCTCAGCAAAAGCCCTTCCACTTCGGAAAACAGTTTACCTACGAGCCGGGCCGACACATCTTTTCGCCCGGCAACCAGGAGCTG
>CAZQVX010000322.1:0-1652 GCA_964596845.1 uncultured Syntrophomonadaceae bacterium
CTTTCAACATGATCCTGGGCCTCTCCGCCCGCTGCGCGCTGACCATCTTCGATGAGCCGACCGTGGGCATGGACGCCGCGGTGAGAAAGGATTTTTACCGGGCCCTGCTCCAGGATTACCTGCAGCATCCGCGGGCAATCATTTTTTCCAGCCACCTCCTTCAGGAGGTAGAAGATATTCTGGAGGATATCCTGCTTTTGCGGGAGGGGCGGAAGCGCCTGCATCTGCCGGCCGCCGAGCTGCGTGAATATGCCATCGGGTTCAGGGGCGATGCCGGAACGGTAGAGCGTTTCACCGCAGGTCGAGAAATATACCGCCGGGAACAGTTCGGCCGGGATAGAATATTTGTGGCCGTCCGCAAGAGTTTTTCCGAAGCAGCCTTGCTGGAGGCCGCAGCGGCCGGTCTGGAAATTGTGCCCGTCTCCGCCGAGGATCTCTGCGTCTACCTTACATCCAGGACCAAAGGGGGGATCGATGATGTCTTTAGCGAAAACTAGCCTGGGAGCGGCGGTAAAAAAACAGTACCTCTTCAAACTAAGATCCTATGCCAATCTCTACGTATCTATGATTGCGGTGCAGGTGATCGCGTTGCTCTTTACCCTCGGCGGCATGACCGGGATGAGCAGTATGGGTATGGACAATATCAATATAGAGATCAGGAACTTCTCGGGAACGGGCATCCTTATATTTACAGTCCTGTGGATAATTGGCAGCGCCTTGATCATGACATTGCCGCTCTATCGCAACCCGGATTTTACCTTTATCACCAACCGGCTCAGCAGCAACCTGGCCAATGCCGGCTTCCTGGTTACAGCCGCCGCCGTGGGCGGGGTCACCACCGGACTCGGCTCGATCCTCCTGCGGAATATTGCCTATTACACCGGCGGTGGCGGGCATATTATCAGCACCAATTTTTCCGTTGGCGCCGGCGAACTATTTACCGGCATAGCGGTAGCAACAGCATATCTTCTCCTCTTCAGCGCCGCCGGTTACTTTTTCGGCGCCATGATGCAACTCCACAAATCTCTCTATGTAATTGTGCCTGCCCTGCTGATCGGTACGTTTTTTTATGAGGCGGCAAATGAACAGGTCAAGATATTCAAAGCTCTGGATTTCTTTTTCCTGGAAAGGTCGCCCGCTATGTTTGTCCTGAAGATAATGATTGGTGTTTTGCTGTTATGGTCCGGGGCCGTGCTGCTCTCCAACAGGGCCGAGGTCCGGTAGAAAAAAGCAAATGTTAAGCGAAAGGGAGAGCTGAAAATGCAGCTTAAATTCTATAGATATTTTCTGGGAACCTACGGCGCTATCCTGCTGGCGTCGCTGGCGCTGTTTTACCTTTTTCCTAAAGATGATCTGATTCTAGATCCTTGCGACGGCAGCGGGGTTGAAAATGAAGCTTATCACCAATATTACGAGGCCTGGATGGAGGGAAAACTGGACCAGCTGGAGGGAATTCATCCGTACAAACAATGGAATTTTGATTACAGCGGCAAAAAACTGGAGATCGTTTCTGTCAGCGACAGTGCTCCCCACATCCTGATCAAAAGAACCGATGCCGGGACGGGCGGCATAACCGCGGCCGAATATCGCCTCGCCCGTAAGGAAACATTTTTAACCGGGCAGCTTAACCCCTATTCTGCTGTCCTGACCGG
>CAZQVX010000323.1:0-1645 GCA_964596845.1 uncultured Syntrophomonadaceae bacterium
TCCCGTAAGCAGACTCGTAATGATTGAAGGTGTCAAGGGAATCCATGGGGACAAATCCCTTCATAGCCAGGCAGGGGACAAAAGCCAGGGCGGCGTGGCCTTTGCTTAAAACAAATTTATCCCGTTCGGGCTTATCCGGTTGGTCCGGATCTACATTTAAATACTTGTAGTACAAAGCAGCGAGGATATCTGCGCTGCTCAATGAACCACCGAAATGCCCGCTTCCGGCTGACTTGGCCGTATTAATAATATTAATCCTCAGCTCTTTTGCCTTTGCCTTAAGTTCTTCCACGGAAATGTTTTTTGGCATTTATTTTTGCCCTCCCCTCAAGGTCAAGAAACAGTTTTTGATCATGTGGCTTGCGTAATGCCGTTGTCACCTGTCAATCTGCGCGATTTTCAACAGCATGAATCCGGCTTGATAGCTAAATTTTTTCTTTTAACACTTTGATCGCTGCTTCGGCATGGTTAAGGGTCTCATCGATATCCTTCTTTTCATGTGCCGCCGACATAAACCAGTTGTGATGGGGATGGAAGAAGGAGCCCCTCTTTGTTACTTCGGAGCAAAAGATCTGCTGCCAGTAGAAATCGCGATCTTCGGTAAAGCGCATGAAGGGAATAGCCGGCGGACCCGAGGTGGTCACCTCCAGACCCTGGCGGCTGCCCATCTCTTTCAAGCCCTCCTGGAGCAGTGTCCCCGATGCTTTCATCCTCTCAACGGCGTTTACATTTTCCAACTCCTGCAGCGTGGCCAGGGCGGCCGCCATGGGGACCTGGGCGGTCCAGTAGGAGCCGGTGAAAAAAACTTTCGAGGCGGCATTCATCAGATCTTTTCGTCCCACGCAAGCCGAAATGGCATAACCGTTGGCGATAGCCTTGCAGAAGCAGCTCAGATCGGGCTCGAAGCCGAAATAGGCGCCCGAGCCCTGCATGCTAAGGCGGAAGCCGGTGCGGACATCATCCAGGATCAGGACGATCCCCTCGCTGTTGCAGATCCTGCTGATCCCTTCCCAGTACCCGGGGGCAGGCATGACCTGGTCGCCGAAATTGATATGATGGTAAGGCTGGGCGATGAAGCCGGCGATCTCGCCCCGGTATTCTCTGACCAGTCTCTCGAACCCTTCGAGGTCATTCCAATCGACCATAAGCATGTTTACGTGATCCTCGGGAGTGATCCCGCCAAAACCGAGCGCCGTGCACCAGGGGGCCACGCCGTGATAGTGGCCGCGGACCATAACAATTTTTTTACGGTTGGTGAAGGCCCGCGCTGTGAGGATGGCATAGGTGGTCATGTCATTGCCGTTCTTACCAAAAAAAGCCCAATCAGCAGTGGGAATGAGATCTACCAGGCGCCGGGCCAGTTTGACCATTACCGGGCCGGGATGGGTGGTGCAGTCGGCAATGGCCTGCTGGGCCGCGGCGGCTTCATCGACCGCCTTGTTCCGGTAGCCTAGCACCATGGGGCCGAAGGCGCACATGTAATCGATAAACTCATTACCGTCGATGTCTGTATAACGGCAGCCTTCAGCATTTACTGCGTAAAAGGGAAAAGAGCCGGGGACAGTTATAGTGGGTGAAAAATGTCCATAAATTCCTCCGGGGATTATTTCGGCGGCCTCTTCAAAAAGCGCCGTCGACTTCTCGA
>CAZQVX010000324.1:0-1637 GCA_964596845.1 uncultured Syntrophomonadaceae bacterium
TGCCGGCCTGACCGAAGCCCGCTAGCCTGGATTGATTGCTGCAGCTGCAAGGCCTCTTGCACTAAAACGAATTTGAATAAGATGACTGCATTGGACACTCAGGGGGGATCTTATGTACTGGTACTTTATCCCAGGTTTTCTGCTGGGTCTGCTGCTCGGATCACTGCTGCTCCGGCTTTTTCTGCGCACCCGCGAAAGGGAAGCTTACGAGAGGGGATGCAGGGAAAAGGAAATTGAGCAGGCTCCGCAGCTGGCACAAATAGAAGCCAGGGAGGTGCAGCTTGCGGATCTGCGCGAAGCCGCCGCCGGGCTGCAGGTCAATCTCGAGCGAAAAGAGGGGGAATTAAAAGGGGAAATTGCCGCCCGGGCTGCGGCTGAGGAGAAGAATGCGCGCCTGCCGGGACTGGAAAACCTGGTGGAGAGGCTCCAGGTGAAAGAGCTGGACTATAAGAGCAGGCTGGCTGAGCTGGAGACGCGCCTCGTCGAGGAACGCAAGCTGAGCAGCGAAAAGCTATCCTTGCTGAACGAGGCCCAGCAGAAACTGGAGGACGTTTTCAAGGCCCTCTCTGCCGATGCCCTGAAGAGCAACAACCAATCCTTTATCGAACTGGCCAGGGCTACGTTGGAAACATACCAGCAGGGAGCCAAAGGAGATCTGGAGAAACGGCAGCAGGCCATCGATGCGCTGGTCAAGCCCCTGAAAGAATCTCTCGATCGGGTTGACCACAAGATCGTAGAGCTGGACAAAACCCGGCAATCCGCCTATTTCGGCCTGGAAGAGCAGATCAAGCAGCTTGCCGCCACCGGCGGCCGGCTTCAGCTCGAGACAAATCGCCTCGTCACTGCGCTGCGCAAACCCACCGTGCGCGGCCGCTGGGGGGAGATACAGCTCAAGCGGGTCGTGGAGATTGCGGGCATGCTGCCATACTGTGATTTTTTGGAGCAGCTTTCTGTAGAGGCTGAAGAGGGCCGGCTCAGGCCTGATATGGTCGTCAATCTGCCCGGAGGTAAGCATATTGTGGTGGATTCAAAAGTTCCCCTGCAAGCCTACCTGGAATCCCTTGAATGCGAGGACGACAACAGCCGGCAGGCTAAACTAAAGGAGCATGCCCGCCAGGCGCGGGACCATTTGATCAAGTTGGCTTCCAAGACCTACTGGAGCCAGTTTGAGGCCACCCCCGAATTTGTGGTCATGTTTCTGCCCGGTGAAACCTTTTTCAGCAGCGCTCTGGAACAGGACCCGGGCCTTATCGAATTTGGTGCGGATCTACGCGTAATCATGGCCACACCCACTACTCTTATCGCGCTGCTGAAGGCTGTAGCTTACGGCTGGCGTCAGGAGCAGATGGCTGAAAATGCGCAGGAGATCAGCAACCTGGGCAGGGCTCTCTATGAGCGCATCCGCATCCTGGCCGGCCATTTCGGCGAGATGCGAAAGAATCTTGACCGGACGGTTGACTCATACAACCGGGCGGTGGGTTCGCTGGAGAGCCGCGTTCTGGTTTCGGCCAGAAGGTTTAAAGAGTTGGGCGCCGCCGGCGGTGATGATATCGAAGTTGTGGAAACTGTTGAGAAAAGGGCGAGACAGCTTCAGCCTCCATTAAGCGAGGAGTAGTGCCGGCTAAATGGACTGCCCC
>CAZQVX010000325.1:0-1633 GCA_964596845.1 uncultured Syntrophomonadaceae bacterium
CCGATTTTCACCCTTACTCATTATACAATGCTTTAAGTTTCATTGCGCCCCATCAATAATTTTGTCCATTATCAGCCCTACACCATAAAAACAAGCAAATACCTAAGAATCATGATCACACACACCCAAAAGATGATTATTCTTTATTTAAAAAATGACACGATATTTCGCCGTTGCTTGCGGTTGACTTACATACTTACAGATTCTCCTCTTCCAGCAGAGCCTCCAGGGCAACGGCATCAAAAACCGGAGCCAGGCAGCTGTGGTCGCGGCAGAGATAGGCTGCCGGTTCGCCCCGGGGAGCGATCATCGGCTCGATAAAGGGAGCCACCCTTTCGATCTCTCTTTTACCGGGGCCGGTGGGATGGAACAGCAATACTGTGTGCGGGTGAAAACTGCGGCGCACAGCAGCGGCCATTTTCTTTACTTCGGGCGATTCAGGTTCCCCGGCAATAACCAGTTCGGCTGCGGGGCCCAGGATAAAATCGAGAGCCGTGAGCATATGGGAAAAGGCTTGAGGTGATTCGTGCAGATCACTGCTGAAGGCATGAATAATCGCCTCGCCGCGCTCCCACCATTCCTGGCGCCCGGTCAGCCGCCCCAGTTGCAGTAAATTCAGGGCAGCCACTGAATTGCCCGAAGGGATTGCTCCGTCGTAGGCGTCAGTATAGGCGGGCAGCTCTTCAGTGCTATCTACGCCAGCGAATTGCAGCGCTCCGCCCGCACCGGTGAAAAGATGGAGCATGGAGCCCGTTAAGGTAACCGCCCATTCCAGGTGGGACACATCAAAGGTAGCCCGGTACAGCTCCAGCAGCCCCCAGATCAGGCAGGCGTAGTCGTCAAGGTAAGCCGGCAGAGCCGCCTCACCATCGCGATAGCGCCGCAGCAACCGCCCGCCGGGGGCTACCATCTTCTCTTTTATAAAGGCGGCGGCTGCACCGGCCGCCTCTGCGTACAGGGAATCCCCAAGCACTGCAGATCCGCGGGCCAGGGCTGCAATGGCCAGGCCGTTCCAGGCGGTGAGAATCTTATCATCTTTGAAGGGGGGCTTCCGACTATTGCGGACTGTACGCAGCTGTTCCCTTGACTGATCTATTGCTTCCTGCAGGGCAGCCTGATCCAGCCCTTTCTCTGCCGCAAATCGTTCATGATCATGCGGGCGGTGCAGGATACTGCGGCCTTTCTCAAAGTTCCCTTTTTCTGTAACCCCGAAGTATTCTGCAACCAGCCTGCCCCGTTCTTCACCGAGAGCTTCAATTATCTCAGCAGGAGTCCAGAGATAAAAGAGCCCTTCCACCCCTTCGGTGTCGGCGTCTTCAGCAGTGCAGAAAGCGCCTCCGGGAGTGCGCAGATCACGTAACAGATATTCAAAGACGGCACGTGCCGCTAAGGCGAATTCCGGGTCTCCCGTAACCTGGTAAGTTTCAAGATAGGCGACGGCCGGCAGCGCCTGATCATAGAGCATCTTTTCAAAATGCGGCGCCAGCCAGAGCTCATCTGTAGAATAGCGATGGAACCCGTAACCGATCTGGTCAAAAATGCCGCCGCGGTACATACTCTTCAAGGTGTCGGAGACCATCTGCAGCGCTTTAGCCTCCCCGGTGCGCCTCCAGTAGCGCAGCAGGAAAGTCAG
>CAZQVX010000326.1:0-1622 GCA_964596845.1 uncultured Syntrophomonadaceae bacterium
TCCAGGGCGCTGTTGCCGCGAAACTGGGCGTCGCGCACGATGCGCCGCAGCAACCTTGTGTCGGTGGTATGAATGCGGGTATGGCGGTCGATGTTCAACGCCGTCAGCGCAGAAATATAGATCTTGAACTTGTTGCGGCGGGGAACAGCACGGGTCAAGGTTTCGTTCAGCCCATGAATGCCTTCAACAATCAGCGGTTGATCTTTCTCCAGCCGCATTTTCCGGCCCTGGTATTCCCGCAGTCCCGTGTTAAAGTTGTAGACGGGCAACTCCACCTCTTCCCCCTCGATGAGGCGCAGCAGGTGCTCATTGAAGAGAGGCAGATCCACAGCTTCCAGGTGCTCAAAATCAGGATTACCGGATTCATCCAGGGGTGTATGCTCACGCTCGACGAAATAATCATCGATGGAGATAGGCTGGGGCCGCAGCCCATTGACCAGAAGCTGAATCCGCAAGCGCTGAGCGAAGGTGGTTTTACCCGAGGATGAAGGGCCGGCTATAAGAATAACCCGAATTTCGTTGCTGTGGGTACTGATCAGATCGGCGATCTGAGCGATCTTTTTTTCGTGCAGTGCTTCAGTTACTCGGATTACTTCCGCGGCCTGCCCTTCCTCGATCAGCCTGTTCATCATGCCCACGGTTTCAAAACCGAGGATCGCTCCCCACTGCTCCGCTTCGCGAAAGATTCCAAAAAGCTTCTTCTGATCCATGAAAGAAGCAACCCGGGAGGGATCCTCCTCACCGGGAAATCTTAAAATAAGCCCCGGAGGGTAGTATTTCAGCTTAAAAATATGCAGCATCCCCGTGTGCGGTACATGGTAGCCGTAGAGAGTATCTTCCACGCCGCCAATGGAATAGAGGTTCAGGTAATCCTTGGGCCAGTATTTGAGCAGCGCCACCTTGTTGTCGAATCCCTGGCGGCGGAAAATACGCGCAGCTTCGGAGAGCGAAACCTTCTTCTTTTCAAGGGGCAGATTCATTTCAACCAGCTGCCGCATACGCTGCTCGATGGCGGCTACATCGGCGGCACTCAGCTCCGGGCTCTTTTTGATTTCACAATAAAGGCCCTTGCCCAGGGAATGCTCAACTGTAACCGCCGCTTCGGGGAAGATCTCGTACGCTGCGGCTATGAGCAGAAAGGTGAGGCTGCGCTGATAGATCCGCCGTCCCTCTTTGTCGGTCAGATCCAAAAAGCGAACTGCTGCCGGCGGCTCCACTGCGGCAGTTAACTCGTAAAGCTTGTTTTCCACCACCGCAGCCACAATGGGGGCTGCATAATGGGATTGCACCTCTGCGCTGATCTCCAGCAGGCTGCGGCCGCCGGCCACAGGCAGGGTTTCTCCTTCCGGCAATAAAACATGAATTTTATCAGGCAGCGGTTTTCCGGCCATCCAATCCCTCTTTCAAGTTTATACAGGGGCAACCTGTTAATATCTTATGCTTAATCATATCTGAAGAGCGCCGGACATTCAACACACATTAAAGCCTTGGGTGCACGACAAATTTGTGAGTAAATAATTATCAGCCGCTCTTTTTAAAAAGTCTGCTTGGGGTTGTTGTTTGCCCAATAGCGTTTCCAGAATTCATCAAACCTATCGCTAAGCAGGCTGCAGCGCAAGGCA
>CAZQVX010000327.1:0-1602 GCA_964596845.1 uncultured Syntrophomonadaceae bacterium
TTGACACCAGTAAGGCGGGCAATGTATAATTATCACAATCTTGTTTGCTTCAGGCAAATTGTGGTTTGATTTGCATCAGGTTTCAAAAAAGGGAGGTGAAAAGTTTGCCCGAATTTGGGAACCCATTTTCCGGACTGGCTAAAGATCGTAAAGTAAGCCATGAAGAGTTGATCAGGGCAATTCGTTTCATGATTGCCGCTGAATATGAAGCAGTGCAGCTCTATATGCAATTGGCGGAGTCCACGGACAACAAGCTGGCAATAGAGGTTTTAAAGGATATCGCTGATGAGGAGCGAGTTCACGCCGGTGAGTTTTTGCGGCTGCTCAGAGAACTCGATCCCGAGGAAGAAGAGCTTTATGCTCAGGGTGCCGAAGAGGTCGAGGAAGAGATCGAAAAACTAAAGGAATAACATCAAAGGGGACGGGCTTTGTTGGATGCGGTGGGTCCGTCTCGATCAGGGCTTCCGGGGTGTGGGTACACTCTGGGAGCCCAATAATTTGTTTTTGTTATCCGCCGGGTCATATTACTTTTAGCTATCAAGCAGGGGTGGTCAGATGAACAGTATGGTGGAGCTACTGGAAAACAGAGTCTCTCTGAGAAAATACGATCAAAGGCCGGTCTTACAAGAGCACCTTGAGACAATACTTGCCTGTGCCATGAGGGCGCCTACAGCAGGGAACATGATGCTCTATTCCGTGATTATAGTCGAGGATAAGGGCAAGAAAGAGAGGCTGAGCCGCACATGCGACCATCAGCCATTTATCGCCAAGGCCCCCCTGGTGCTGGTGTTCACCGCTGATTATCAGAAGTGGTACGATTACTACCGGGCCGGAGATGTTGAAGAATACTGCCTGCAAGAGAACATCCCCTTCACATATCCCTCTGAGGCGAATTTGCTTCTCGCCGCCTGTGATGCCCTTGTGGCGGCACAAAACGCAGTCATTGCCGGTGAATCCCTGGGCATCGGCTCATGCTATATCGGGGATGTCATGGAAAGGTATGAGGAGCATAAAGAACTGCTGGGCCTTCCCGATTATGTCTTCCCTGTGGCCATGCTTTGCATGGGCTACTATCCCGAGCGCTACCGCAAAAAGTTGCGCTCCAGATTTGAGAAAGATTATATTGTTTTCAAGGACAGCTACCGGAGACTGAATAAGGAAGAAATAGAGAGGATGTTCGGGTCGCTTGACGAAAGCTTTACATTGGAGAACCCTTATAATGCCCGGAATTATGCCCAGGCGCACTATGCAAGGAAAACAGGCGCACCTTTTTCAAGAGAGATGACCCGATCGATTAAAGAAGTGCTGAAGGTATGGGGTGGTCACCATGGCCTTATCAAATAGATCAGGAATAATGGGTGCCATCCGGGGATTGTTTGCAGGGGTATAATATTTGTGGGGGGATGAAATAGTGAAAAAGCTGGGTATCTTGTACGCTACCATGACCGGGCACTCCAGAAAAATTGCCAAAGCTATTGGAGAAGCCCTGGATGTCCAGGCCCTAAACGTCGGGGCTAGCCCCGCGTTTGCCGATGTAGATTTGCTCTTTATAGTCGGCGGCATCTATGGGGGTAGAAGCTTGCCCGCGCTTTTAAATTACGT
>CAZQVX010000328.1:0-1590 GCA_964596845.1 uncultured Syntrophomonadaceae bacterium
AGCGAGCCGGGGATGGTGCAAGCCCGGCAGGACTCCCGGCGAAGGGCATTCCTGAGTGTGCTTCAAGTCAAGGGGGTTCACCGCCATGGTGAACCAAGTAGGGTGGAACCGCGGGAGCTGATCTCCCGTCCCTATCGGGGACAGGAGGTTTTTCTTTATCAGGGAAAGGAGTGAAACCGGCGATGGATCTGCAAACGATCATCCTGAGGCTGCAGTCGTACTGGGCCGGGAAAGGCTGTCTGGTCTGGCAGCCCTATGATGTTGAAAAAGGGGCCGGGACGATGAACCCCGCCACCTTTTTGAGGGCGCTCGGACCCGAGCCCTGGGCGGCAGCTTACGTGGAGCCCTCGCGCCGCCCCGCCGACGGGCGCTACGGCAAGAATCCCAACCGCCTTTACCAGCACCTGCAGTACCAGGTGCTCATCAAACCGGCCCCGGCGGCGATTCAGGATCTCTACCTGGAGAGCCTTACATCTCTCGATCTGGATCCCCTGGAGCATGATATCCGTTTTGTGGAGGACAACTGGGAGGCGCCCACACTGGGGGCCTGGGGCCAGGGCTGGGAAGTCTGGCTCGATGGGATGGAGATCACCCAATTTACCTATTTTCAGCAGGTCGGCGGATTTGATGTAGAGAAGGTCCCGGTGGAACTCACATACGGCCTTGAGCGCATCGCCATGTATATCCAAAATCGAGACAATGTTTTTGATCTGCACTGGAACAGTCGGGTCTGTTACGGCGACCTGTTTCAACACGCGGAATATGAACATTCGGCATACAGTTTTGAGGAGGCGGACCGGGAACTTCTTTTTCAGCTGTTTAATTTCTACGAGGCTGAGGCGGAGCGTCTCTTAAAAACCAACCTGGTTCTGCCTGCCTATGACTATATTTTGAAATGCTCGCATACATTTAATCTACTGGAAGCCCGGGGCGCCATTAGCGTCACCGAACGGACCGGCTATATCGGAAGGGTCCGCCATCTCTCCCGTCAGTGTGCCGGGGCGTATCTGCATCAGCGAGAGAAGGCGGGCTATCCCCTGCGAGCTTTATCGGAGGAGGTCTAAACGGTGACTGTTGCTCAAAAGGACGACTTGCTTTTGGAAATTGGTTGTGAGGAGCTTCCTTCCCGCTTGATTCCAGGCGCGTTATCCCGTCTGGGGGAGACAGCGGCCGGACTGTTCGCAGAAAACCGCCTGAGTTTTGAAGCGAAGAAGACCTGGGGCACTCCCCGCAGGATGGTCCTGCTCGTTAAAGGGCTCGCTTCTCGCCAACCCGACCTGCAGCAAAAAATAAAGGGGCCTTCCCGGGAGCGGGCTTACAACGCCTCCGGTGCGCCTACCGGGGCGCTGCTGGGTTTTGCCCGCAGCCAGGGGCTCTCCCCGAAAGATCTCACGATGGAGGAATTCAAGGGCGCCCCCTTTATCTTTGCTCTGAAGGATGTTCCAGGCCGTCCGGCAGAGGATCTGCTGCCCGATATATTGACGCAGCTGCTGCGCCGGCTGAGTTTTCCCCGGCCCATGTACTGGGAGAGCAGGGAAAACCGCTTTGCCCGCCCCATCCGCTGGCTGCTGGCTCTTTATGGGGAAACAC
>CAZQVX010000329.1:0-1571 GCA_964596845.1 uncultured Syntrophomonadaceae bacterium
ACCCCAGGGTTCCCGCCGTCACCTTGTAGTGTCCTATGCTTACTCCTCCGGGCGCAGGGCGCCGGCGAATCAGGCGATCTCCCCCCGACGGCGGCCCTTCGTCATCCTCCTGCGAAAGCAGGGCCGCCCCCTCCATGAGGCGAACCTCTCCGATCTCAATGACATCAACACGTTTCCCCCTCAGGGTGCGAGGGACCAGGGCTGCGCTGTCGAGCTTGTGAGGCGCAATTTTTTTAGTTACAAATACGATGATCGATTTCTCGCCGGTATTTTTGCCGCCTTTTTCGCGGAGACCGGTCCCGACTCCCACGACATTGGGCTTTTTATGCAAATGATTACGGCATCTTTTGCCAATCCTGATGGTATCCTTCATAATTTTACCTCCCCCGGGGCTTTCCACAATGTCAGGTTATGAAAGGCTGGGCAATAAGGTGCAGCTTTTGATGAGTTTATTTTCGCATACCCGGAGCATTACGATTGTACTGCAAGGAAAAGTGGGGCACTTAAGGCCCCACTTTGATACACAGTCTGCCAGCTAGAATTCGATCAGGATTTCAACATCCCGCAAGACCACCTGCGCCTTCTTTAAGCCGCTGATTTCACCGCCCCTGGTGTGGAATATATTGCGCTGCAAAATACCTTCCATTACCGTTTCCACTTCCTCCGCCTCCAGGTTTTCGCGGGCATCGGGGACAGAAAGGGTCACATTCCGTCCCTCTTCATTAAGAAAAACCATCTGCAGTGTTCTGGCCATCTTATCACCCCTTTCCAATTATTAAGTCACCCTTGCCCCTACTCTTCTTCCAGCTCCGTCTCATCTACCCGCCGGATTACTTCCAGATAGTGATCCTGTAATTCGGATATCTCCATACCGGTATCATAAAGATCCTGGTCTGAAGCAGCCGGTTTCAAGTTGGCATAACTACGGGTGCGCAGTATTGCTTTGCCCTCATCCGTGTAGCCGATGCGGACATGTAACTGCAGCTTGGAGCTGAGCGGGATCGCCGTAACCGCCATAATTTCACCTCCTCTCCGGTGGCTCGCCCCTTTAAATTCTTGGGGACGGTGATTTGATTATAAGAACGTCGCCCGCTCAGGCCAACTTCCACCGCCCGGATCTCTGCAATGCAAAATAGCGCTCCTCAAACCACGAAGTAGTTAAAACTGCCGCTATTTTAAGGCGAAGTCCAACCAGCGACCTTTCCAGCCTGCTTTGATCCATTAACAGAAAGTCGCCCCTTCAGGCTGTCAAATAGAGGAAGATGCTCAGATGAGCCGCCGAAAAAAGCAGAGGGGGAAATTAAATGGGACAAAGAGTTACATCCTCAATGTCCCAGAAATAGAAGAATAGCAGATATAGAAAGAGGTTGTGCTCCGGATAGTCTGCGGGTTTTGGATTGTCATGTGGGGAGGTTAAACCCAAATCTACTGCGGCAAGCCGGCGGCGGGCCGGGTTTTCCGGTCAGGGCCGGCGTTTTTACCGACAGCGCATTTAAAGATAACCCAAAAAAGCTTGAAATCCAAATTGAAAGGAAAATAGCGTCACCAGAACAATCCCTAAAATGATCATG
>CAZQVX010000330.1:0-1569 GCA_964596845.1 uncultured Syntrophomonadaceae bacterium
ACCAGTTGCGTTATATTTTTAGTCCCGTACTTTGGGCCATGGAGAAATATTATCGAAATCCTGATCCCGCCATGGCCGCCCGGATTGCCGCTCTTCGCAGAGAGCTGGAACAAGAATTTGGCGTTGTCAACGCGGCCTCTGCCCGTATCTTTGGGCCGCTGCTGCACTGGACCAGCCGGCGGGCTGAGAGACTTTTAACACGCGGTATTACCTTTGAACCGAGAACTTTCGTCTATCGCCGTAACTGGAACCGTCTCGCTGCCCCGGAAACTGATTAACGCCCGGTTACAAAAAGAATTTTGGTACAAGGCCTAACCGGTAGGGGCAGTGCTTTAAATAAAATATTTAGTGCTAACATTCCGGAGGGTTAATATGTCAGACACAGTATCTGCCGATATAGTCAGCAAACATCCCAAAGGGGTCCGCGCCCGCGTGCTTTTGAGCGTAGTATTCGGACCCTATGCCCAAGACGATGAGTTTGGCAGCCGCACAATTAACCCCATGGAGCTTTTCCACAACCAGGTGACGCGTCTCCAAGGCGTTTTTCGCTACGCCGTTTCCACCATTCCTGGGGGATCCGCTTTATCCAGGAAAATATTTCAGCCCCCTGCACTGTCCTCGATTTTCCCACCCGCGAGGCCTTTGCCCGCGAACTGCGGGCAAATCAGTATGACATTGTAGGGATCTCCTCCATCGTTTTGAACGTAAAAAAGGTAAAAGAGATGTGCCGCATCACCAGAGAGATCTCCCCCGGGTCTGTAATTGTGATTGGCGGCCACGTCGCCGCCATCCCCGATCTGGATCGGATCATCGAAGCCGATCACATAGTTAAAGGGGAGGGGGTGGCCTGGTTCCGCGATTACCTTGGCGAGGATACCACCTCTCCCTTCAGGCACCCTATTCTGCCCAGCGGCTATGATCTGAGGGTTATGGGGGTCAAGCTGCCCAACCGTTTCGACAAATCAGCGGCGGTTGTCGCTTCTGCCGGCTGCACGATGGGCTGCAACTTTTGCAGCACCTCCGCCTTTTTTGGCGGCAAGGGCAAGGTAATCAATTTTTACAAAACTGGGGCAGAGCTGTACGGGGTGATGGAAAAAGCTGAAAAACAGCGAAGCGCCAATGCATTTTCAATCATGGACGAAAACTTTCTCCTGCAGAAGAAGCGGGTCATGGAACTGCTCGCACTGATGAAGGAAAACAACAAGAGCTGGGCTCTTAACATCTTTTCCTCAGCCAACGCCATCCGCCAATACAGTTATGAGGATCTGGTCGAACTGGGGATCGCCTCGCTATGGCTGGGGCTGGAATCACCCAGAGCAAAGTATGCCAAGCTCGCCGGCACAGATACAATAGAAATGTCCCGAGAACTGAGGGAGCACGGCATTCTGGTCCTGGGTTCATCCATCATCGGCCTGGAGCATCACACGCCGCAAAACATTGATGAAGAGATCGAGCACGCCGTCGCCCATGAAAACGATCTGCACCAGTTTATGCTCTACACCCCCCTGCCGGGCACCGCCCTCTACCGGGAGATGGAGGAACAGAACAGGCTCATCGATATGGACCCGG
>CAZQVX010000331.1:0-1567 GCA_964596845.1 uncultured Syntrophomonadaceae bacterium
GGGGCTGTCCTGTAAAGGGCAGCCCCAGTATATTTGCGATCTTATTTGTACTTGCGGCGGATCTTCCGGGATGTGGTCTTTTCAAATTCCTTTTCGCGGCAGATCACCCGGCGGATTCGTTTATATGAAACCAGCTGCCGATTCACCTTGTTAACTTCTTCCTCTAAGAGCGACTGGATATCGCCTTGACCCGGCGTCTGCCCCAGGGTTTCCTTCACCGCTTCCATATCCGGGTAGATCTCCGCTGTCAGGATCACATCGCCGTGCTCATCGTCATCGCCGGAAACCAACGATTCCGCTACAAAGGGGGAAAGTGAGAGGAGAGATTCGATCTCTTCGGGAAAGATGTTCTTTCCATTCTTCGAGACGATCACATTTTTCTTACGCCCGGTGATAATCACGAAGCCCTCTTCATCAATGTAGCCCAGATCTCCAGTATGGTAGAAACCTTCAGCATCAATAGCTTCAGCTGTCGCTTCGGGGTTCTTGTAGTAGCCGAGCATCACATTGGGGCCGCGGCCGATAATTTCTCCGATACCGTCCTCGTCCTTTTCGATGATCTTTATCTCCACGCCGGGCAGCGGCAGCCCCGCCGCACTGTCATTGAAGTCAACATTCCGGTTCAGGGCCAGAATAGGCGCACACTCTGTCAAGCCGTAGCCCTG
This sequence comes from uncultured Syntrophomonadaceae bacterium, assembly GCA_964596845.1. Lineage (GTDB taxonomy): Bacteria > Bacillota > Dethiobacteria > DTU022 > DTU022 > JAAZIN01. Next base: position 666 of record CAZQVX010000331.1, read on the forward strand.
CAGAGCAGCGATGCCCAGACCCTGCATGTCGCGCAGTATTGCCGGATCGATAGAGGCGCCGCCTGAGATAAGCATGCGCAGGTTGCCGCCGAAGTTCTCATGCACGGGGGCAAATATTTTATGGCGCAGGTCGATCCCGAGTTTGAGCATAAACTTCGTCAGTTTCCGCCCAAACTCAAATTTGCGAGCCATTTCGGGGGTGGCTTTCGCCTTCTTCATGATGGCGCGGTGGAACATCTCCAGCATGAGCGGTACTACCAGGATTATACTGGGCTTGCTCTCCTTAATGTTCTGGGTGATCTGGAGCAGCCCCTCGCAGACGGCGACGGTGCATCCGCGGTAAAGAGGGCAGAGGAATCCGCAGGTGCATTCATAGGTATGGTGCAGCGGCAGCACAGAGAGAAATGTATCCCCCGGGCCGATGTAGAGCATGGAGCACATGCCTTCGAGGTTGGCGCAGATATTCTTTTGCGAAAGCATGACCGCTTTGGCCTTATCCGTGGTGCCGCTGGTGAAGAGCAAGATGGTCATCGCCTCAGGATCGATAGGGGCGTCAAGAAAAGTACGATCTCCCTCAGCGAGCAGTTTGCGGCCCTCGTCCAGCAGATCTCCAAAAAAGTGAATCCCTTCGCGGCCTCCGGGCGGATCCATGGAGATAAACATCTTGACGCCGGTAATCTCTTCGCTGATCTCATCGAGCAGTTTCTGTTTTGAGGCGGAATAGATGAGCACATCCACTTCGGCCCGGTTCAGCATACCGGCAATCTCCAGCCCCGGCAGTTCCTTGTCCAGCGGCACCACCACACCGGTGCCATTGGTTACCCCCAGGTAGGACACATACCACTCGTAACGCGTCTCGGCAAAAATCGCCACGCGGCTGCCGGCGCTGACATGATGGAGCA
>CAZQVX010000332.1:0-1553 GCA_964596845.1 uncultured Syntrophomonadaceae bacterium
GCTGCGAGGGATAGTTCGCTCCGGTGATGGTAATCCAGAAAACAACGCCCAGCAGGGCCAGCATCACCGGGATACCATAGATTTTGGAGGTGAGCAGTCCGTCGAGGCGGCGGTCCCACTGCCGGGCCCGGCCGGTGGCGTTACCCCGCACCTTCCGGGCAATAGTTTCAGCGAGATCGAAAAGGGTGCTGACAATAAGATCTGCAGCCGTTTTACCGCCGCTTTCTTTTTCCAGTTGGGCTCCGACGGAGCCGGCCAGCATCATCAGGGTTTCATCTTGCCTCAGATCGCTTCCTATGCAGCGCCCTAGCGCGGCGCAGAGCGAAATATCGCCCTCCAGCAGTCTTAAGGAAAGCCACCGGGCACTCAACCCGTCGGGGATCATTTTTCGCACGGCCGGTTCCAGCAGCGCCACCGCTTTTTCCACCGGGCGGCTGTAGGTAACTGCCGGGAGACCTTTTGCCGGCGCCCCGCCGGCGGCAACCTCGCCTATTGCCTCCTGCAGTTGGGTCAGCCCCAGCCCTTTGCGGGCGCTTGTGCCCACCACAGGGATACCGAGAAGGTGGGAAAGCAGCGGCAGATCCAGGCTGATGTTTTTTCTTTTTGCCTCATCCATCAGATTGACACAGACGACCACTCGGGAGGTGATCTCCAAGATCTGCAGTACCAGGTTTAGGTTTCGCTCCAGACAGGTCGCATCGGTGACCACGACAGTGACTTCAGGGCGCTCAAAGCAGATAAAGTCTCGCGCAACCTCCTCTTCAGTGGAAGAAGCCAGCAGGGAGTAGCTGCCGGGCAAATCCACCAGCAGGTAGTCCCGCCCGCGAAAGCGGTAGCCGCCCCGGGCGTGAGCCACTGTTTTTCCCGTCCAGTTGCCGGTGTGCTGTTTCATTCCGGTGAGGCTGTTAAAAACGGTGCTTTTCCCGGTGTTGGGGTTTCCGGCAAGGGCCACGATAACGGGTTCCGCTGCAGCCACCCTGCCCCGGGTTCCGCCCCGGGCGAGTTTCAGCCCAGTTGACTGCCTGGTCAAGCCCACGGATGCCGCTCCCTCAAACCCTGATCCAGAGGGGCGATAAGTATCTGCGAAGCATCCTGCGCGCGCAGGGCGATCACTGCCCCGCGAATGTGGTAAGCGGTGGGATCACCGGAGGGACTTCTTTGGAGCGCCGCCACCTCTGCACTGAATGTGAGCCCCAGATCGAGCATGCGCCTTCTGGCGGCCCCGTTCATCCTTACCTGCACCACTTTGCCGCAGCGTCCCGGCGGCAGCCTGTGCAGCGGAATAGTCTCTCCATTCATTTTTAGCTCCCCCAAGTTCTTATTTTTCCTGCGGCTGCATAAGCTAGCCGAGGGAAAATGTTTTTCTTAGGGCTAATATATGCTGAAACGGCCTTAATGCTACAGCCGGTGTTGTTACTTATAAAGAAATATTGTTGCCGGGAGTGCAGTAAAAAGAGATGGATGATAAGCGAGAATTTTACACCTTTCGCGGCTACCTGATGATGCAGGATCAACAGCAGATGACTCCGAGCATGGAGGACTATCTGGAGATG
>CAZQVX010000333.1:0-1548 GCA_964596845.1 uncultured Syntrophomonadaceae bacterium
ATGGTACCGCAGAAGGGTTGCCAGGGATGTTAGAGCGCTGTTTCGCTGCGCTCCACCCTGACGCCGCGCCGATCCAGCTCTTTCAAGAATTCATCGGGGTTTACAGCGCCTTCAACTTCGGGGCCAAAAACCCCTTTTCTTGCGATTTTGCCCTGACCCATCATATAAGTGCCGATGCTTAAGGGAATCCCGGTCAGCCGCTTCATGTGATCAACGGAGGCATAGGTGATCTTTACTTTTTTACCATCCTTAAACCCGGTGACATCCACCCGCGCTCCGGAGAGGCTGCGGTTTTTGTCTGAGGGAAAGATGGGCATCAGCTTTTTCATCAGTTTACCCAGGCGCTGTTTTCGGGCGGGAGTAGCAGTAAGCCCCAGCGCCACCATCATCTTCGCCAGGCTGTTCAGATAGTTTTCCGCCAGGCCGCCTTTCAGGGTTACCTCCCGGACCCCTTTCAGATAACGCGGCAGGGTTACCGGCTCGGGGTGGCCCAAATGAAAGGTCGTAATCTTGCCCATAGGCAGCGGAAAATCCACTACTTCTTTACCTGTTCCGGCCTTTATTTCTACAAACCCACCGTTTTGGAAAGAGACAACGCTGCCTGTAAAGATATGGATAGTATGTAAAATTACTGCAAGCCCTTCGGAATCAGCCGAACTGCCGGCCCAGTAGACATTGATTGCTTCTACATCTTTCAGTTCATCATAACCTTTGCGAGCAAACATATTCGTTACGCCCGGCGTCCAGCCCAGGCCGGTCAAGATCCGCCGCCCTTTTTCGGCCGCCGCCTGATCCAGCTGCAGCGCCGCCTCAGCGGCATCATGGTCGTCACAGATGCTGACATAATCGACCCCCGCCTCTATCGCCGCCTCCACAATAGGCCTTTCGAAACGATAGAAGGGGCCCAGGGCCCCGGCAGCCACATCATGCCCCCTGATCACCCCAACCAGATCTTCATGCGAAGTGGCATCAACTTTCCGGACAGTAATCCGCTTGTCGCCTATCTCAGCAGCCAGCCTCTCAGCAGCCGCAGTGTTCAGATCGGCGATGGTGATCTGTTCAACATCAGTAAATTTAATCAGATCTCGAACGGCTTCGGAGCCCATATCACCCGCACCGCCCAAAACGACTGCCTTCATATCAATCAACTCCTTTATTTAGTATGATCTCCACGGTCTTTTCGCCGGCAAAGAAAAAGGCAGCCGATATCCCCGCTGTTTCCTTGTATGCCGGCGGCTCATTATTCAGCAACCGGGGCTCAAATAAAGTATATTCTCATATGATGATTCTGTCAATATACAATATTCTGCCTACGTTATTCTGTATCAAGGCAGCGTTGCACCATTGGCATTGTTGAAATATAAACCTTGGAGGTGTTATGTGGGGAATTTAAACCCAAGTCTACTGCGGCAAGCCGGCGGCGGGCCATGTTTTCCGGTCAGGGCCGGCATTTTTACCGACAGCACATTTTAAAGATAACCTAAAAAAGCTTTAAATCCAAATTGAAAGGAAAATAGCGTCACCAGAACAATCCCTAAAATGATCATG
>CAZQVX010000334.1:0-1540 GCA_964596845.1 uncultured Syntrophomonadaceae bacterium
CCGCAAGTTGGCGAAGAGCGCCAGCTCCTTGCGCAGGGGCAGAAGCGCCGCCCCCTCCGGCCGGAGCTCCGCCGGCAGGTGGTCCCACCGGGGCCCGCCTATGGCGCCCAAAAGCACCGCATCGCTCTGCCGGCATAGTTCGAGGGTCGCCCCGGGCAGGGGATGGCCCATGCTGTCGATAGCCGCACCGCCTACGGGGGCTTCGCTGAATTCAAAGTCAAGGCCGAAGATGCCCGCACAGGTCTGAAGCACTTTTACCGCCTGGGGCACGATCTCCGGTCCGATACCGTCTCCCGGGAGCATGGCGATCTTATACATTGTTTTCTACCTTCCGCCGCACATAGTTGACGAGGCCGCCGGCCTGGATGAGTTCCTCCATGAAGGGAGGTATGGCTGCAGCTCGGTATTCTTCATTAAGAGTGAGGTTGTAGATGAGCCCACCAGCCGGATCTATCCTGACCTCGTCGCCCTCTCTGATTCGCTCCGCTGCCTGGGGCGATTCAAAGATGGGCAGGCCGATATTAAAAGCATTGCGGTAAAAAATGCGGGCGAAGGAGGCGGCGACCACCGCGCTCACCCCGGCTGTCTTGATGGCCAGGGGGGCATGTTCCCGGGAGCTGCCGCAGCCGAAATTCTTGCCGGCGACGATAATGTCGCCCTGGTTCACCCCACCGGGGAAACGGGGGTCGGCATCCTCCAGGCAATGCCCGGCCAGCTCCGCCGGATCGGTAGTGTTCAGATAACGGGCTGGAATAATGGCGTCGGTATCGATATCAGCCCCGAATTTCCAACTCTTGCCGCAAATGTTCATTTACGCTACCTCCTCGGGGCCGGCTAAACGGCCCAAGATTGCCGAGGCGGCCGCTACTGCCGGACCGCTCAAATAGATCTCGCTTTCGGGGTGGCCCATCCGTCCGGCGAAGTTACGGTTGGTGGTGGAGACAGCTTTCTCGCCTTTGGCCAGGATGCCCATATGTCCGCCCAGGCAGGGTCCGCAGGTAGGCGTGCTCACCGCGGCGCCCGCCTCGATGAAAAGCTCGATGAGCCCCTCCTGAAGGGCTTGCAGGTAGATCTCCTGCGTACCGGGAATGACAATAAGGCGCACTTCGGGGTGGACCTTTTTCGCTCTCAAAATCTCCGCCGCCACGCGCAGATCTTCAATACGGCCGTTGGTGCAGGAGCCGATGACCGCCTGGTCGATGGGAACGCTGCCCACCTCGCTGATGGGGCGGCTGTTTTCGGGCAGGTGGGGGAAAGCGACCTGCGGCTCTATATCACCTATGTCGAACTCGTAGGTTTCGCAGTAATGGGCCTCTGCATCGCTCTCGTAAAATTTGTAGGGCCGCCGGGCCCGTTTCTCTACATAATCTTCTGTTTTCTCGTCAGGGATGAAGATGCCGTTTTTGGCGCCGGCCTCGATGGCCATGTTCGCCATGGTCAGGCGCCCCTCCAGGGAGAGCGCCGAAATGGCCTCGCCGGTGAATTCCATAGCCCGGTAGAGGGCGCCGTCCACCCCGATTTTGCCGATGATGTAGAGGAT
>CAZQVX010000335.1:0-1535 GCA_964596845.1 uncultured Syntrophomonadaceae bacterium
GCTCCACGGCATTGGGCATCTCCACTCCGATTACTTTCTCGCCATGCATCACCACGGCCAGGGTATCGTTCTCTTTGAGGTATTTTACCGCCTCCTCCATCTGCGCCCTCGACAGGGTCAGTTGCTCGTAGCTCTCCAGATCCATGAGGATAAAATCATCCCCGCTCCGGTAGAGGTAAGACATCTCTCTGCGCTCCAGGTGGGCGCGCTTCACCTTCTCGCCGGCCCGGTAGGTCCGCTCGATGACGGCGCCGCTGCGCAGGTTTCTCGTTTTGGCCCGGACAAAAGCCGCCCCCTTGCCCGGTTTGACATGCTGGAATTCCACTACTTCAAATATTTCGCCGTCAACCTCAAAGGTCAGCCCGGTATGAAAATCGTTTGTAGATATCATCTTTTGTCTTTACCTCCATACACCGCTTAGATCACGGCTCGACTTAGATCACCACCAGCTCCCGCGCGCAGCGCGTCAGCGGCTCGGCGCCCCCGGTGGTGATGAGCATCATATCCTCGATCCGGACCCCGCCCCAGCCGGGGATATAGATGCCGGGCTCGATGGTTACCACCATCCCCGGCAAGAGCGCCGTCTCGCTGCGGGGCGACAGGGTGGGCGCCTCGTGGACCTCGAGCCCCAGGCCGTGGCCCAGTCCATGCCCAAAGTATTCACCGAATCCGGCCTCTTTAATCGGCTCGCGGGCCAGCGCGTCGGCCTCGATACCGGTCATCCCGGGCCGGATCTGCTCCCGGGCTTTCTGCTGCGCCAGGCGGACCGCCTCGTAGACCTCACGGGCCCGGGGGCCCGGTTCGCCCAGGGCTACCGTCCGGGTCATATCGGTGGCGTAGGCGTCAAAGGTGCCGGTAAAGTCCACGGTGACCAGTTCGCCCCGCTCCATGGGCTTCGATGAAGCGATGCCGTGGGGCAGCGAGCCCCGCTCGCCCGAAGCGACAATATAGTTGAAGAGCGTCTCCGTGGAGCCGCGGCGGCGCAGAAAGAACTCCAGCTCCAGGGCCGCCTCTTGCTCCGTCAACCCCGGTTTGAGCAGCCCGCAGAGGTAGTCGAAAGCCTCATCCATAACCGCCGCCCCGCGCCGCAGGATCTCTACCTCGGCCTCGCTTTTGACGGCGCGCAGCTCCTCCACAAGCCCCTTTTGGGGCAGCAGATCCACCGTCAGCCCCTCCCTCAGTTCCCGGTAGAGGGCATAGGTCACCTGCTCCTCTTCGAAAGCCAGGGCGCTCCAGCCGGCTGCGGCGATATGGGTGGCGACGGCCTCGCTGAGCTTTGCCTTCCAGGGGCTGAGAGTGAAATGGGGCGCCTGTTTTTCGGCCTGTTCCAGGTAGCGGAAGTCGGTAAAAAGAAGGGCTTCATCCTGGCCGATGAGCAGAACGCCGTTGGATCCGTCGAAGCCGCTCAGGTAGAAACGGTTGGCCGGATGGGTGATGAGGATGGCTTCCAGTGAATGTTTCTTCAGTTGTTCCCGCAAATGCTGTAATCGCTCGTGCATGATTGCGCCTCCTGCCTGCTGCGCCGTAATTTGCCG
>CAZQVX010000336.1:0-1528 GCA_964596845.1 uncultured Syntrophomonadaceae bacterium
TGGATCCGACTGTGGGGGGTTTTGCCCGCCTGGCGAGCAAGGTCACTGAAATACGGGAGGCGAAGGCGGGGGAGGGCGAGCCGGTTTTGCTTATCTCCGGCGGAGATTACCTGGGCGAATCGCCCTATGCCTGGCTGGCTTTTCGCGATCTGGCGGCGGAGCTGACCCTGATGCAGCAGCTTGGCTATGATGTGATCACCATCGGCAATCATGAGTTTGATTTTGGCCCGGAAGTGCTGGCCCGCTACTACCGGGCCGCCGGTTACCCGGCGGCGGAGCAGCCGGCGATACTGGGAACCAATACTGCCTGCCCGGCGGATCACCCCCTGGCGCAGGTGGGGATCAGAAAAACCTACATCAAAAAGCTGGACAACGGTCTTGTGCTGGGCTTTTTCGGGCTCATGGGCGAGGATGCCATCCTGATGGCGCGGCTGAAGGATCCCGTTGAATTTACCGATCAGCGCGAAGCCGCCAGGGAGGCCGTGGCATCGCTGCGCCGGGAGGGGGCGGATCTGGTTGTCGCCGTGAACCATGCCGGCGACAAGGAAGATCCCGAGCTGGCCGCCGCGGTCCCCGGTATCGACGTGATCGTCAGCGCTCATACCCACACAAGGCTCTTCGAGCCGGTTATCGTGAATGGCACCATCATCGTCCAGGCAGGCAGCAACCTGCAGCACCTGGGCGTTCTGGAACTGGCCTATAACCGGGAAAAGGGAAAACTGCGCCTGCGCAACGGGGAGACGGGGCGGCCCTACCTGCTGCCTATCGATGATCGGGTGCCGGAGCATCCCGATTTTGTCGCCGCCCTCGATCCTTTTACCCGGGAGCTGAACAGGCTGATCAGTGAACAGACCGGGGCACGGGTCGGCGCGATCGATGATTGTGTGGCTGTTTCTGATTTCGATGTGCCCATCTGGGATGGGAAGGAAGCGCCGCTGGGCAATTTTGTGACTGACGCCATGCGTATAATTGCCGGCGAGGCCCTGGGCCGGCGGGTAGATTTTGCCTTCCAGGCCTGCGGGCCCATCCGTGGCGATATCATCACCGGCAAGACTGTCGCTTCGAAAAACCAAATACTTTTCTACGATCTGGCCCAGCTCGTGGGGCTCGGCTCGGGCCGGGACGACAACCCCGGTTTCCCCCTCATCTCCGCCTATCTGACAGGCGAGGAGATTTACAAGATCGTGGAGATCTCAGTATTTTTGGCTGAATACATGAGCCGGGACTATTTTCTGCAGGCATCGGGCCTGCGGGCGGCTTATGATTTTAACAGGGCTATTCTGCTGCGCATCCCCTTCAAGGATCTGCCCATCCCCCCGGGGCGGGCGGTTCTCTCCCTGGAGCGCTACACCGGCGAAGGGGTCCAGGGAGACGATGACAGCGCCTACATGCCGCTTTCGCGCAGGGATAAAAACCTGTACCACGTGGTGACCGACTACGCCATCGCCACGGCTATCCCCGAAGTGGGCGAAGTGATCCCCTGGCTTTTGCTGAAGCCCAAGGACAGCCGGGGCAACCCCGCCACACT